>NZ_JAQQPT010000008.1:0-254945 GCF_036688725.1 Pseudomonas lactucae
CGGGAGCCGGATTTGAACCGACGACCTTCGGGTTATGAGCCCGACGAGCTACCAGACTGCTCCATCCCGCGTCTGTGTGTCGGCATTCTACAGAGGAACGCGAGTGTGTCAACCCGTGATTCAAAGAAAAGCGCTTGTGGTTCAAGCGGTTAGCTCTCCACGCCGGGCCGTTTGAGCGGTGCGGGCCAGTCGGGCCGTGGCTTTCAGCTCTATCGGAAGGCTAAATTCGATTGAGAAAATAAATTCATCCAGGAATTTTCCTACCGCTTAGACGGAAGATTCAAACTACTGGTGCTATATACAGGGGTGAATGCGATACTGGCCACCCGTTGGATTGCCTCCTTTATATGACACAGCGCAAAATCATCCACGTCGACTGTGATTGCTTCTACGCCGCCATCGAGATGCGCGACGACCCGAGCCTGGCGCAAAAACCGCTGGCGGTGGGCGGTTCGGCGGATCGACGGGGGGTGATCGCTACGTGCAACTACGAGGCGCGGGCGTATGGGGTGCGTTCGGCCATGTCGTCGCGACATGCCTTGAAGCTCTGCCCGGACCTGACCATCGTCAAGCCGCGTATGGATGCCTATAAAGAAGCGTCGAAGGAAATTCAGCTGATCTTTCGCGATTACACCGACCTGATCGAGCCGTTGTCCCTGGATGAAGCCTACCTGGACGTCTCCGACAGCCCGCATTTTGGCGGCAGCGCCACGCGTATCGCCCAGGATATTCGTCGTCGCGTCTCCAACCAGTTGCACATCACCGTGTCCGCAGGCGTGGCGCCGAACAAATTCCTGGCCAAGATCGCCAGCGACTGGAAAAAGCCCAACGGCCTGTTCGTCATTACCCCGGACCAGGTCGAAGACTTCGTTTCCCAGTTGCGCGTGAGCAAGCTGCACGGCGTAGGCAAGGTCACTGCCGATAAGCTGGCGCGCCTGGGGATTGAAGACTGTCTGCAACTGCGCGAATGGAACAAGCTGGCACTGGTGCGCGAATTCGGCAGTTTTGGCGAGCGGCTCTGGAGCCTGGCGCGTGGGATCGATGACCGCGTGGTGCAGAACGACAGCCGACGGCAATCAATTAGTGTGGAAAATACCTACGATGTAGACCTGCCGGATCTTTCAAGTTGCCTGGCAAAACTCCCGGAGCTGATGGAGACCCTGACCGGGCGCATGGCGCGTATCGACAGCAGCTATAAGGCGGGCAAGCCGTTCGTTAAGGTGAAATTTCACGATTTTACCCAGACGACGCTGGAACAGTCCGGGGCGGGGAGGGACCTGGAGAGTTATCAACAGTTGCTGACTCAGGCGTTTAACCGCGGAGGGAAACCGGTGCGGTTGCTGGGGATTGGCGTACGGTTGCTGGACCTGAGCGGCGGCAACGAACAGTTAGAGTTCTCCTGGTAGAAACCGGAACAAAATGTGGGAGGGAGCAAGCCCCCTCCCACATTTGATCTGCGCCAGGCTTCAGATTCAACGTGCCCCTGGATCCGCCACCAACCGCCCCGCATCCTTGGTCAGCGCTTGCAGAAACTCCTGCTGCAACTCCGGATCATTACGGGTCAGTTCGATCAGGCTTTGTTCCAGTTCGCTGGCTTCTTCTTCCAGGCCCAGCTCCGACAGGCGCTTGACCCGGTGCACCCATTGGCTGACTTCGTCGTCCTCCAGGTCGTCGTAAATCAGGCCGTGGGCTTCCAGCAACTTGCCGCGCAGGGTGCTGCTGATCGCCAGGGTCGAGTCCGAATGCACATCGTCCTGGCCATCCTGCACGCTGATCTTCAAAGTCGTGACGTGGTTCAGGTCCTGTTCGGCAAACGGGCTGTCCAACAGGTTAAGGCGCAGAACGCCGTTGCGGTCGGTGGTCAGCTCATGGGTCTGTTTGCCGGCGAAGACCTGTACCGGACGCTCGCTCCAGGGCAGGCTCGAATACTCCAGGCGCTTGTCGCGCTGGACTTCATCGATACCCGCCAGGTTCTGCTGCGCGCGGCCATGGGACTGCACGTTCATGAACGGGTTGAGGCCGTCCACGCCGTAGGTCAGCCAGTCGTGAGTCATGCTGGTGGGCAAGTTGCCAAGGGCGAAGATATTCGCCACGTTGGCACCGGCGCCCGCCACCAACGCCACCGCACCCAGGGGCATCTCATAGAGTTTGCGCCAGGGCTGGTAGGGCGTGTAGCGGTCGTAACGACGGGTGACTTCGAATTCGGTGACCTCGAAGGTCTTCTGCTCATGAATGCGAACCCGGCGTTGCGGCAGCTCCAGCACTTTAGGTTCGCCTACATCGATCTGCAGGCTATGGTCGAGCAACTTTCGCTCGACCCGCTCCTCGTGCTCACTGCGTTGCGACATCTGGTTGGCGCAGCCGCTGACCAGCAGGGCGCCGCACAAGGCGGCGCCCCCCAGGGCTCTGGTGTTTCGCTTGAACATGACTTCTCTTGATCTGGTTTTCAGCGACGAATACGCGCCTGGAGGAAAGACAGCACGTCAGCCACCGGCAACGGTTGGGCTTCGGCTTCGGTCCGGCTCTTGTATTCCAGATTGCCATCAGCCAGGCCGCGGTCACTGACCACGATGCGGTGCGGGATGCCAATCAGTTCCATGTCGGCGAACTTGATGCCCGGGCTGGTTTTCTTGTCCCGGTCATCGAGCAACACTTCAAAACCGGCGGCCGTCAGTTCGGCATACAGTTTGTCGGTGGCTTCGCGTACTTGCTCGGTTTCGTAACGCAGCGGTACCAGGGCCACCTGGAACGGTGCCAGGGCGTCGCTCCAGATGATGCCTTTGTCGTCGTTGTTCTGCTCGATGGCGGCGGCAACCACGCGGGATACACCAATGCCGTAGCAGCCCATGTCCAGGGTGATCGGCTTGCCGTTCTCGCCCAGCACTTCGCACTTCATCGCCTTGCTGTACTTGTTGCCCAGCTGGAAGATGTGCCCGACTTCAATGCCGCGCTTGATTTCCAGGGTGCCCTTGCCGTCCGGGCTTGGGTCGCCAGCGACCACGTTGCGCAGGTCGGCCACGGTCGGAACCGGCAGGTCACGCTCCCAGTTCACACCGAAGTAGTGCTTGTCGTCGATGTTCGCGCCGATACCGAAGTCGCTCATCAGCTCGACCGAGCGGTCAATGATGATCGGCAACGGCAGGTTCAGCGGGCCGAGGGAGCCGGCACCGGCGCCAATGGCGTCACGCAGTTCGGCATCGGAGGCCATGACCAGCGGGCTGGCAACGCCAGGTTGCTGGGCAGCCTTGATTTCGTTGAGTTCGTGGTCGCCACGGATCACCAGGGCGATCAGCTTGCCTTCTTCCTCGGCGTGCACGATCAGGGTCTTGATGGTCTTTTCAATCGGCAGATTGAATTTCTCCACCAGGGCCGCGATGGTCTTGGTGTCCGGGGTGTCCACCAGGCGCAGTTCTTCAGCCGGCGCCGGGCGCGAGGTTTCGCGCGGTATGGCTTCGGCCTTCTCGATGTTCGCCGCGTAGTCGGAACCGTTGCTGAACACGATATCGTCTTCGCCGGACTCGGCCAGCACGTGGAATTCGTGGGAGCCGGCGCCGCCGATGGAACCGTTGTCCGCTTCAACCGGGCGGAATTTCAGGCCCAGGCGCGTGAACACGTTGCAGTAGGCCTGGTGCATGCGGTCATAAGTGACCTGCAGCGATGCCTGGTCGGCGTGGAACGAGTAGGCGTCCTTCATGATGAATTCACGGCCACGCATCAAACCGAAGCGTGGGCGGATTTCATCGCGGAATTTGGTCTGGATCTGATACAGGTTCAGCGGCAGCTGTTTGTAGCTGCTCAGCTCATTGCGCATCAGGTCGGTGATCACTTCTTCATGGGTCGGGCCGGCGCAGAAGTCGCGGCCATGACGGTCCTTGAAGCGCAGCAGCTCAGGGCCGTACTCTTCCCAGCGCCCGGATTCCTGCCACAGCTCAGCCGGCTGGGTGCTCGGCATCAACACTTCCAGAGAACCGGCAGCGTTCATTTCTTCACGAACGATGGCTTCGACCTTGCGCATCACCTTCAAGCCCATGGGCAGCCAGGTGTACAGGCCGGAGGCCAGTTTGCGGATCATGCCGGCGCGCAGCATCAACTGATGGCTGATCACGACCGCGTCGGAAGGCGTTTCTTTCTGTGTGGCGAGCAAATATTGACTGGTACGCATGGTAGGCCGTTGTCGGTTGCTTGGACTTGAAATGACTTGGGATTGTACGGGCGCAAACTGCCGCCGTACAGGCATCAGAATGTAGGGCTGTCTGTAGGAGCAGAGCTTGCTCGCGATGGGGGCGCCGCGGTCTGGCTTTTAAAGGGCCCCCAAAAATCAGTCCTCGGCGGGCGGATTCAATTTGATCCGCCGATTCTCCTGATACCAGTGCAACGCAATCAGCAGCAGCGTCGGCACTCCCAGTACGCAAGTGATCAGGAAGAAGTTGTGGTAGCCGAACTTCTCCACCATCACCCCCGAATACCCGCCGATCAGACGCGGCAGCAACAGCATGATCGAGCTGAGCAGTGCGTATTGGGTGGCGGAGAACTTGAGGTTGGTCAGGCTCGACAGGTAGGCCACGAAGGCCGATGTCGCCAGGCCCGAACTGAAGTTATCCAGCGAGATGGTGAAGATCAGCATCTGCAGGTCCGGGCCCCGGTCGGCGAGCATCACGAACAGCAGGTTGGTGCCGGCCGAGGTCACGCCGCCGATAAACAGGATCGGCAGGATGCCGAAACGCACGATCAGCAGGCCGCCCATGCCGGCGCCGAGCAGGGTCATGATCAGGCCGAAGATCTTGCTGACCCCGGCAATCTGGTCCTTGGTAAAACCCTGGTCGATGTAGAACACGTTGGCCATCACGCCCATCACGGTGTCGGACATGCGATAGGTGGCGATCAGCCCCAGCAGCAGCAACGCCTGCCATCGGTAGCGCAGGATGAAGTCATTGACCGGCGTCAGCACCGGTGCCAGCCCGCGGCGGCCCATGGCCGACAGGCACAGCGCCGTCAGCGTGATATAGAGGATGGCACGCAGGAAGGCACGGTCTTCCATCAGCAGGTCCCACAGGCTGACGCCCTGGAACAGCACACTGGCGAAATCGGTATTGAACAACTGGGTAAACATCGCCGGAACCGACACCAGCAATACGATCAGCACAAACACCGACACCAACTGATGCACGAAACTGTAGCGCCCGGCCTGCAATTGGGTACGCAGCGGCACGTTCGGTTCGCGCATGAACAGCGTGGTGAGCAGCGCCGGGACCATCAGCACGCCGAACAGCACATAGGTGCCGGTCCACGCCGCGTGCTTATAGTTGAAACCGGTGGAACCGAAGCCTTCGGCAAAGAACAGAGCACCGGCCGTGGCCAGCAGGGCGGCGATGCGATAACCGGACATATAGCTGGCGGCCAGTGCGGCCTGGCGGCTGTCGTCGGCGATTTCCAGGCGATAGGCGTCGACCGCGATGTCCTGGGTGGCGGACGCGAAGGCGACGATGACGGCAATGGCGATCAGCCAGGACAAGTGTTTCTGCGGGTCGCAGAAGCCCATGCCGATCAACCCGAGGATCACCAGCGACTGGGACAGCACCAGCCAGGAACGACGGCGTCCGAGTTTGCCCAGCAGTGGCAGGCGCCATTGGTCGAGCAGCGGCGACCAGACCCATTTGAACGCGTACGCCAAACCGATCAGGCTCGCATAGCCGATGGTCTCGCGGGCCACACCGGCCTCACGCAGCCACACCGAAAGCGTCGAGAACACCAACATGTAAGGCAAGCCGGCGGCAAAGCCGAGCAACAACAGAACTAACGTCGAGGGGCTGGCATAGGCAGCGAGCGCGGCGCGCCAGGTTTTACGGGGCATGGGCTGGAGTCTGCCTCAGGTTTGCGGAAACAAAGCGCGCACTCTAACCGCTGTGCTCTACCGGGCGCCAGCCATGGCGCTGAATATCCACGCGATTATTGCGGACCGTAATGCCTTCAGCGCGCAAACGCGCGCGTTGTTCGTCGCCCGAGGCACTGCCCACCGGCAGGCTTATCCGACCGCCGGCGCCCAACACACGGTGCCAGGGCAATCGAGTGCCCTCGGGGAGTTGGCTCAAGGTCCGTCCCACCCAGCGCGCCGCGCGGCCCAGCCCCGCCAGTTGCGCCAGCTCGCCGTAACTCACCACGCAGCCTTCGGGTACTTGCGCCAAGGTCAGGTACAGCGCGGTGCGGCGCATTTCGGCGGGGTTTTCGGCAGGGTCGTTCACTGTGAGGCTATCCGTTGAAATCGTCGGCATTCTTGTAAGAAACGTCTGTAAACATCGCGCTGAGCATTGAACTCATGCCGGATCCTTGAGTCAGTGCTTGCTAAGCCATTATCTAACACGATAATGCCCTCTTTTCGCCCACTCCGAGCCTCGAATCCGCTTATGTTGTCCAGAACCCTGCTGTGCCTTGCTGTTTTCAGCGCCTCAACGCCCTTGCTCGCAGACACCGTCTGGTTGAAGAACGGTGACCGCCTGACCGGCAAGATCAAGGTCTTCGACGGCGGCAAACTGCTGATTCAGACCGATTACGCCGGCGCTGTCCCGGTGGACTGGAAGCAGGTCAAAACCCTGGAAAGCGACCAGGAACTGCTGGTCAAGCAAGATGCCTACACCGGTGAAAAGGCCAAATCCCTGCAAGCGGCGGATGACGGCAAAGTAGTGCTGGCCAACGGCGAGGCGCCCAAGACCGTCGACCTGGCGAGCATCCAGCAGATCATCAAGCCCAAGCCTGTGATCGAAGACCTGGTGTGGAAGGGCAATGTCGACATGGCACTGGACTACAAACGTGCCGAGAAAGACACCAACGACTACGACATCGACTTCAAGACCACTGCCCGCCATGGCCAATGGCGTCATACCGGTCAGGGTGAATACAACCGCGAATTCCAGGACGATGTGACCACCACCGACAACTGGGCACTGGAATACGACCTCGACCGCTTCATCACCGAACACTGGTTCTGGCAAGGTCGCTTGACCTACAAGCGCGACAAGGTAGAAGACCTCGCGCGCCAGCGCACCGTGGGTACCGGCCCGGGCTACCAGTTCTGGGACGATGAACTGGGCGCGTTCTCCCTGGGCTCGCTGGTTAACCGCACCGATTACGAATATGCCGACGGCGGCAAGGACAACTTCTATTCGCTGGCCATGAAGTGGAACTACAACCGCTACCTGGTGGGCAAGACCGTCGAGTTCTTCACCAACGGCGAATTGGGCAAGCCTATCGATGCACCCGCCGATTACTCCCTGGATGCGGAAGTCGGCCTGCGCTACAAGGTCACCGAGTGGGCATCGCTCAACCTCAAGGCCGAGCGCGACGTGATCAGCGGCGACTCCGAAAGCAGCTTGAGCAAGACCCGCTACACCGCAGGCTTCGGCGTCGCCTGGTAACACAGACCTTCTGGCAACCGGCGCGTATATTGATTACCTTGAGTTGAGATCCATTCCCATAGACTGTGGGTGGACCATTACCCGAGGAGTCAAACGTTGAGCGCACAGGTTGCCAGGAACGCCCGAGAGCTGTTGCTCAAGGAATACCGTGGGGCTCTCTCCACATTGTCCAAGGCCATGCCCGGCTTTCCCTTCGGCTCGGTCGTGCCGTATTGCCTGGACGAGCAGGGCCGCCCGCTGATCCTGATCAGCCGCATCGCCCAGCACACCCACAACCTGCGGCAGGACCCCAAATGCTCGCTGTTGATAGGGGAGCGCGAGGCGGATGATGTGCAGGCCGTCGGGCGCCTGACCTATCTGGCCGAAGCCGAGAAGCTGGCGGACGCCGTCGCCATCGAGGCGGCCGCCGAGCGTTATTACCGCTACTTCCCCGATTCGGCCAACTATCACAAGGCCCACGATTTCGACTTCTGGGTGCTCAAGCCGGTCCGTCACCGTTATATAGGCGGGTTCGGTGCGATTCACTGGATCGATCAGTTGACCCTGGCCAACCCGTTCTTCGGCAAGGCCGAGCGCAGCATGGTCGAACACATGAACACTGATCATGCCCAGGCCATCGCCCATTACGTCGACCTGGCGGGATTATCTGTCAGCGAGCCGGCACAGCTGGCCGGCATCGACAGCGAGGGCATGCACCTGCGCATCGGCCAGGCGCTGCACTGGTTGCCGTTCGCCGAGCCCTGCAACACTCCGACACAAGTGCGCGAAGCCCTGGTTTCACTGGCCCATGCCGAGGCCTGGCCGAAAAAAGAACCGGCTTCAGCTTGAATTCAGGCAGGGGTGGCGTCATCTAGTGTGTACTGGCAAGGCATTCTTGCGTTGAGGAACCATTTGATGCGCCCTTTTTTATTGCTCTTTCTGCTGTTCCCGGTGCTGGAGCTGTTCGTATTCGTTCAAGTCAGCAGCGCGATCGGGTTTTTCCCGGCTCTGTTGCTGATCATCCTGGGCTCGATGCTCGGCGTCCTGGTGCTGCGCGTCGCCGGCCTGGCCACGGCGCTGCGTGCCCGTGAAAGCCTGAACCGCGGCGAACTGCCGGCCCAGACCATGCTTGAAGGCCTGATGATGGCCCTGGCCGGTGGTCTGTTGATCCTGCCGGGTTTTGTCAGCGACGTGGTCGGACTGTTTCTGTTGCTGCCGTTCACCCGCAAGCTGCTGGCCGGCAAGATGCGCCAGCGCGCCGAAGAGGCGGCGCTGCGCCAACGTGCGTTCGCCGACGACCTGCAACCCCGTGGCGGCCCGGCTCCGCGCCAGCCGTTGGGGCGTGAAGGCGATGTGATCGAAGGCGAGTTCGAACACCGCGACAGCAAATAACCGCTTCATTGGCACGGCACCTTCGGGTGCCGTGTTGCATTTTCCCGGCCGCAGACACAAAAAATTTCATCTGCGTCCCCTTGTAATCAGCTTATGCGCCCTTATGTATCGGTCACCGCAAGGTTTCTGGTGGTGACACTAGACAGACTTCCGCGTTTCGCCCAGCGAACCGCGACCGGCACCGCCGGAATTTAACCCGCCGGAATTGATACCGGCCGATGAAAAACACAATTAGGAGAGATCGACAATGAGCAAGCTTCGTCCTCTGCACGACCGCGTCGTCATCCGTCGCAGCGAAGAAGAAAAGAAAACCGCTGGCGGCATCGTTCTGCCAGGTTCGGCTGCTGAAAAAGCCAACCACGGTGTGATCGTCGCTGCGGGCCCAGGCAAGACCCTGGAAAACGGTGATGTCCGCGCCCTGGCCGTGAAAGTGGGTGACAAGGTTGTTTTCGGCCCTTACTCCGGCAGCAACACTGTGAAAGTCGACGGCGAAGACCTGCTGGTCATGGCTGAGAATGAAATTCTCGCCGTACTGGAAGACTGATTTCCCCGCTCATTTTCCCGTTACTACAAAGTATTTAAGGAATATCGATCATGGCTGCTAAAGAAGTTAAATTCGGCGATTCCGCCCGCAAGAAAATGCTCACCGGTGTCAACATCCTGGCTGACGCAGTAAAAGCGACCCTGGGCCCGAAAGGTCGTAACGTGATCATCGAGAAGAGCTTCGGCGCTCCGACCATCACCAAGGACGGCGTTTCCGTCGCCAAAGAAATCGAACTGGAAGACCGTTTCGAAAACATGGGCGCGCAGCTGGTCAAAGACGTTGCCTCCCGTGCCAACGATGACGCAGGCGACGGCACCACCACCGCCACCGTTCTGGCTCAGGCCATCGTCAACGAAGGCTACAAGGCCGTCGCTGCCGGCATGAACCCGATGGACCTCAAGCGCGGCATCGACAAGGCAACCATCGCCATCGTCGCCGAGCTGAAAAACCTGTCCAAGCCATGCGCTGACACCAAGGCTATCGCCCAGGTAGGTACCATCTCCGCCAACTCCGACAGCTCCATCGGCGACATCATTGCCGAAGCCATGGAAAAAGTCGGTAAAGAAGGCGTGATTACCGTTGAAGAAGGCTCGGGCCTGGAAAACGAACTGTCGGTTGTAGAAGGCATGCAGTTCGACCGTGGCTACCTGTCCCCGTACTTCGTCAACAAACCAGAAACCATGGTTGCCGAGCTGGACAGCCCGCTGATCCTGCTGGTTGACAAAAAGATCTCCAACATCCGCGAAATGCTGCCAGTGCTGGAAGCCGTGGCCAAAGCCGGCCGTCCACTGCTGATCATCTCCGAAGACGTTGAAGGCGAAGCCCTGGCGACGCTGGTTGTGAACAACATGCGTGGCATCGTCAAAGTCGCAGCCGTCAAGGCTCCGGGCTTCGGCGACCGTCGCAAGGCCATGCTGCAGGACATCGCCGTATTGACCGGCGGTACCGTTATCTCCGAAGAGATCGGCCTGAGCCTGGAAAGCGCCACCCTGGAAAACCTGGGCAGCGCCAAGCGCGTGACCATCTCCAAGGAAAACACCATCATCGTTGACGGTGCTGGCGTTGAAGGCGACATCCAGTCGCGCATCAACCAGATCCGTGCCCAGGTTGCCGAGACTTCCTCGGACTACGACCGCGAAAAACTGCAAGAGCGTCTGGCCAAGCTGTCCGGCGGCGTTGCGGTGATCAAGGTTGGCGCCGGTTCCGAAGTTGAAATGAAAGAGAAGAAAGCCCGCGTTGAAGACGCCCTGCACGCAACCCGCGCAGCCGTCGAAGAAGGCGTGGTACCTGGCGGTGGCGTTGCGCTGATCCGTGCTCTGGAAGCCCTCACCGGTCTGACCGGCGACAACGCAGACCAGAACGTCGGTATCGCTGTACTGCGCCGCGCCGTTGAAGCACCGCTGCGCCAGATCGCTGCCAACTCCGGCGACGAGCCAAGCGTTGTGGTCAACGAAGTCAAGAACGGCAAGGGTAACTACGGTTACAACGCTGCGACGGGCGTCTACGGCGACATGATCGAAATGGGCATCCTGGACCCTACCAAGGTGACCCGTTCGGCGCTGCAGGCAGCATCCTCCATCGGCGGTCTGATCCTGACCACTGAAGCTGCGATCGCTGATGCACCGAAGAAAGAAGGCTCGGCTGGCGGCGGTATGCCAGACATGGGCGGCATGGGTGGCATGGGCGGCATGATGTAAGCCAGCCTTACCCCTGTACTGAAAAAGCCCCGCCTGCAGTGATGCAGGCGGGGCTTTTTTATGCGCGCTGTCTGAGGTTCAGCGCGGCGCCAAGGGCCTCGATGGCCGATACAGCAACCAACCATACAGGCCCAGGCAGATCAGCCAGCAAAAAATCGCCGTCCACACATTGTGGGAAAAGAAGTGCGCCCCTTGCAGCATGCGGCTCACTGAAAAGATGCTGCCCAAGCCGGCCGCGAAGATGAATGCGTAGCGTGCCATCCGCGGCTTGCGGTCACGCAGTGCAAAAAACAGCGCGAACAGGGCGAACCCGGTTGCCGCGTGGCCGCCGGGCCAGCAGCGTCCGGGTTTATCGGTGGCTGGGCGATGGCTCAACAGCGTGCTGTAGGTTTCCTCGCCACCGAACTCCTTGAGGCTCCACGGGCACTGCACGCCAGTCAGGGTTTTCAACGGTGAGACAAAGGCGGTCGCCAGTCCAAGGGACAGCACCAGGCAGCCCAGTTCGCGGCGGTAGGGCTTGAGGCGTTGCAGGATAAACGTGCCGACAAACCCCAGGATCGCCATGACCGAAAACAGGATCACCAACTGCTTGGCGCGGTCATGCAGGATGTCTTCGAGCAAGAAGCTGTAGCGACCGACGAAGCCGCCCTCCGCCGCGTTGTAGAACCGTTTGGCGAGAGCCATGTCCAGCGGGGTCAGCTCCAGCAACAGCAATGCCAGCGCGGCGGCGGCGGGAAGGCCCAGGTACAACCGAAAATCAAGCGGCTTGGAAGCCGGCGCAACGGGAGGGGATGGCATGGCGGACCTTGATCGAAGACGTCCCGCACTCACCTGTACGGGACGCTCTGTTTAGCGTGTGCTCAGCGCTGGGGCCTCGTCCTTGTGCCCCCTCCAACTCAGCAATTGTTGTTTGAACCCATAGCTGGCGGCCTGGTAGTAGGTGATCGCGCGCTGGATTAATGCATCATCGCTGTTCACCCGCAACTCCTGGCTCTCACCCAGGGCCTGGTCATGGCGACGCAGGCCCAGGCGTGGGCTGAGGATCGCCAGGTCCTTGCCGTCGAACAACCCCAGATGCTGGTAGTTGCCGACCACGACCCGAGGCGGCAGTGGGTTGTCCTGCAGCAGGTTACGGCCAAAGAAGGTCGACTCGTAGCTCAGGTTGATCAGGCCCAACAGCGTCGGCGCAATGTCGATCTGGCTGGCCAGTTGCGCGGTTTCCCGAGCATCGATCAGCGTTGGCGCGTAGATGAACAAGGGGATCTGATAGTTGGTGATGGGCAGGTCTTCCTTGCCCGCGCTGCCGGCGGTGTGGTCGGCGACGAACACAAAGATCGTGTTATCGAACCACGGCTTCTTGCGCGCAGCGGCGAGGAATTCGCCGATGGCGTGGTCGGTGTATTTCACCGCGCCGTCGCGACCATTGCCGGATTTGATGTCGATGCGCCCATCCGGATAGGTGTAGGGACGATGGTTGGAGGTGGTCATCAGTTGCAGCAAAAACGGCTGCTGCCTGGCGTAGTCGGCGTCGGCGAGCTTGAGGGTCTGTTTGTAGAGATCCTCGTCGGCCATGCCCCAGGCGTTTTTAAACGAAATTTCCGCTTCGGGTACGCTGCTCTGGTCCACGACCCGGTAACCGTTGCCGCTGAAAAACGCGTTCATATTGTCGAAGTAACCGCGCCCGCCGTAGACGAACACGCTGTCGTAGCCGATGGCCGAGAGTTGTTGTCCGAGGCTGGCGAACCCGCTCTCGCGGCCAATGCGCTTGACGATCGAGCGCCCCGGCGTCGGAGGGATCGCCAGGGTGATGGCCTCAAGGCCGCGATCGGTCCGGGTGCCGGTGGCGTAGAAATTATTGAAATACAGGCTTTGTTTACGCAGCTCATCCAGGTTAGGCGTGAGGTTGCGCCCATCGCCATTGCTGCCCATGTACTTGGCGCTGAAACTTTCGATGGTCACCAGCACGATGTTGGGTTTGCGCAAGGTGCCGGGGTTGCTGATCTCGCGCCGGATATCCAGCGGGTCCTGGCCGACGAAGCGGGCGTTGGGTTCGCTGAGTTCGGCGCGCAATTGCTGGGCGACCACGTCGGTTGGCAAGGTTTTGTAGAACTGGGGGTAGTCCAGCTCGTTGTTACGGAACGCGGCGAAAAACTGATAGGGGCCGTTACTCGCCAGCTCGTTCTTGTAGGCGTTGCCGCCCTGGGTGCGCGGGCTGTCCTGACTGATCAATTGCAGGCTGAGGCCGGCGACGACCAGCAGCGCCACGGCGTTCAACACGCGGCCGCGCAGGGCTGGCAGCGGAGTGTTCATCGCCGCGTTGAACGGTTTGCGCAGCGCCAGGCTCAGCACAATGGCCAGCATCGCCAGCAGGCTCAGCAGCTTGCCGATCGGGTAGGACTCCAGCAGGTTGTTCAGCACCTCGTCGGAATACACCAGGTAATCGACGGCAATAAAGTTGAAGCGCACGCCGAACTCGTCCCAGAACAGCCATTCGGCGACCGCGGTGAACAGCATGGCGAACAGGCTCACGGTCAACACCGCCTGCAGGAACCAGCGGTGTCCACGGCGGCGCCATAGTCCCGGAGGGCAGAGCAGTAAGTAAAGTCCCAGCGGCAGCGCCGCATAGGCCAGGAAACCCAGATCGTAGAGCACACCGACGCCAAACACCGGCAGCAGGTTGCCGCCGACTTCGTCCAGGTGAGTAATGAGCAGCACGCTGCGAGTGAGCAGGAAAACCACCAGCCAGGCACCGGTGATCAACTGCAGATAGCGCATTGGCGCCGATTTGAAAAACCCCATGTCCATGTTCCTTATATCAATGGGCGGCGATATTCGCCCTGACACTGTAGTCAGTTTGTGAAGCTATAGTGAAAAACTCGTTGAGCGGTTGAATCGGTTGAAAACCCTTATCAACGCACCTTCCAACTCTATCCCTGAGCTCCGCTTGGCCTTAAGCTGCGCGAGCCAACACGGCCGTTACCGCGTACGGAGACACTGCCCATGCGAATTTTATTGGTTGAAGACAACCGCGATATTCTGGCCAACCTGGCGGATTACCTGGGGCTCAAGGGCTACACCGTGGACTGTGCGCAGGACGGTTTGTCGGGCCTGCACCTGGCGGCCACCGAGCATTACGACCTGATCGTGCTCGACATCATGCTGCCCGGTATCGATGGCTACACCCTGTGCAAGCGCCTGCGCGAAGACGCACGTCGCGACACACCGGTGATCATGCTCACCGCTCGTGATCAGTTGGACGACCGGTTGCAGGGCTTCAAGTCTGGCGCCGATGATTACCTGCTCAAACCGTTTGCCCTGTCGGAACTGGCCGCGCGCATCGAAGCCGTGCTGCGCCGTGCCCAGGGCGGCGGCCGCCGCGCCTTGCAGGTCGGCGATTTGAGCTATGACCTCGACACCCTGGAAGTCACCCGTGAAGGGCGCCTGCTCAAGCTCAACCCGGTCGGCCTCAAGCTGCTGGCGGTGCTGATGCAAAAAAGTCCTCACGTGCTGCGCCGCGAAATCCTTGAAGAGGCGCTGTGGGGCGACGATTGCCCGGACAGCGACAGCCTGCGCAGCCATGTCCACCAGTTGCGCCAAGTCATCGACAAGCCCTTCGCCAAGCCGTTACTGCAGACGGTGCACGGCGTTGGTTATCGCCTGGCCGAGGGGCGTGATGGAGTTTAAGCAAAGCCTTTCCCAGCGGATCATCATTGCCTTTGCCTTGATGAGTGCGTTGGTGGCGGGGGCCTTCGCCATGGGCATTATCGCGACCGTGCACCTGGTGGAAGAGAAGTTGATCTCGGCGGGCCTGGGCGGTGACTTGCAACGCTTGCTGCTGATGGACACGGTCGAAGACTGGCGCCACCGACCCGAGCCGGACCAGTTGTTCTATTTCAGCGGCGGGCCGGGTGATTTTGAATTGCCCAAGGACCTGCGCCACCTGGAACCAGGTTTTCACGAAGTGTTCCGCGAATCACTGTCGTACCACGCCATGGTCGAAGTCGTCGACGGCCGGCGCTATGTGCTGTTGCAGGACCAGAGTGATTTCGAAGAGCGTGAGCGCGTGCTGTTCGCCGTGGTGCTGGTGGGCTTCGTGCTCAGCCTGGCACTGGCGGTGTTCCTCGGCTGGGTGCTGGCGCGCAAGGTGATGGCGCCGGTGGTGCGCCTGGCCCGCCAGGTGCGTCACCGCGACCAGTTGCTGGGCCTGGCGCCGCCCCTGGCGCCGGACTATGCGGCCGATGAAGTGGGCGAGCTGGCGGTGGCGTTCGACGCCACGTTGGGGCGGCTGCGCGCGGCGTTGTCGCGCGAGCAGTTGTTTACCAGCGATGTGAGCCACGAATTGCGCACGCCGTTGATGGTGCTGGCCAGCTCCTGTGAGCTGTTGCTGGAAAACCCGGCCATCGACCAGCGCGGGCGTAACCAGGTGCAGCGCATTGCCCGCGCCTGTGAAGAGATGCGCGAGCTGGTGCAGACCTTCCTGATGCTGGCCCGCGCTCAGCATAACGATGCGTCGATGTCGCCCCAGGTGACCCTCAGCCAGGTGGCTGAGGACTTGCTCGGCATTTGGCGTGAGCCAATCGAACACAAGGGCCTTGAGCTGATCTACCAGCCGGGCCAGCCACTGGACACGCGCTACAACACCACCTTCCTGCATGCGGTGATGGGCAACCTGCTGCGCAACGCCTTGCATTACACCGAGCGCGGTTTTATCCGGCTGACCCTGGAGCCCTGTGGGTTCGTGGTCGAGGACAGCGGCGTGGGTATTCCCGAAGAGAAGCGCGAGGCGATGTTCGAGCCGTTCGTGCGCGGCAGTGAAAAACGCGGGGATGGCCTGGGGCTCGGCTTGTCGCTGGTGCAGCGTATCTGCGAGAACCAGGGCTGGAGCGTCAGTCTCAGCACCATGGAGCCCAACGGCTGCCGCTTCCACGTCGAACTGGGGCCGGACAAGGCCTGACCTTGCCTTCTGCCGCTATCCTGCCAGACCTGCCCGCAATTCGGCGAAGATGGCCCCATGCTACTGTTTGTGCTTGTAAAGTCTTGAAATGTATGGGATTGGACAGGACAAGTTTTTCACACACGGTTGACCTGTTGATCACAGTGCGCTGCTTAAGGTTGTAGGCATCAGTAACTGGAGATCAGTGATGCCTAACCCCATCAAGCTCGAATTTTCCGAAAAGTACGACGACGAACACGCCCGGGAATATTTGCTCAAGCATCAGGACAGTCTGGCGCGTCGCTTGTCCCATAAACGCGATGAGCAATTGGCCCGTGGCGCCCTGGCGATGGCTGGTGAGCCGGGCTTGGTGCTGGACTTGCCGTGTGGTGCCGGGCGTTTCTGGCCGCTGTTGGCTGAGAAACCCAACCGAGTGATCATCGGTGCCGACAATTCGGCCTCGATGTTGAAAGTCGCGACTGTCGCCCAACCGGCGCAGGTGGTGAAACGGGTACGGCCCTTGCAGACATCTGCCTTTGATATCGATTTGCCCGATAACTCGGTCGACAGCATTTTCTGCATGCGCCTGCTGCACCACATTGGTGATCCGGCGCACCGAATGGCGATATTGCGCGAGTTTCAGCGGGTTACCCGTGACAGCGTAATTGTTTCGCTGTGGGTCGACGGCAATTTCAAAGCGTGGAAACGCAAGCGCCTGGAAGGCCAGCGTCGCAAAAAAGGTGAGCAGGAAAGTTACCAAAACCGGTTTGTGTTACCGGCTGCTACCGTCGAAGCAGAATTCGAGGAAGCCGGTTTCCGTGTTCAGGAGTCCCTGGACTTCATACCGCTCTACGCCATGTGGCGAGTGTACGTATTACGCAAGAGGTAACAGGATGGCAGTTGAGTGCGTAGCAGGCAGTCACGTAGCTCCAGAGGAACGCTTTGATTATTTCTGGCGCCAGCAAGGCGAATGGGTCGAGGAACCCAACCGTCGACGCGGCGGTGAGAGTGGTGTGCAGCGCGTAACGAGCGCCAACGGCCGCCTGCTCTACAGCAAGCGCCAGACCGGCCACATCTACCGCAGTTGGCTGCACCCGTTCGGCCGTCCCACCGTGCTGCGCGAGCGAGATGCCCTGAAGGGCCTGCGCCTGCTGGATGTGCGCGTGCCTGAGCTGGTGTTCTGCGAGGCACGGCGTGATGCCGAGCACCAGTGGAAGGCCTTGCTGGTGACTGCGTCACTCGACGGTTTCGAAGAAATTGAACACTGGTACGCCGGCGGTGGCCGTGAACGCTACGGCGAGCGGGTGCACGAGCGTGTCCTCAAGGAATTGGCCGGCACCCTGGCGCGTATGCATAAAGGGCGCTGGCAGCACGGTTGCCTGTATATCAAGCACATCTTTGTGCGGGTAACCGGCGAGGGCGACGCGGCCAATGTGGAAGTGGCCCTGCTGGATTTTGAGAAGTGTCGCCAGCGCCTGACCGCTCATCGGGCGGCGTCCCATGATATGCGGCAACTGCGCCGCCATTCGTCGTGGAGCGATAGCGACTGGCAAAAACTCAGCTACTTTTATGAGACGGCGTTTGGCAGCGCTATCAAGGGTTTAACCAAATGAAGCTAGAAATAGCACGAGGTGTGTTCCTGGTGGGGGCGTTGGGCGTTGCAGCCCTGGCCCTGGCCGCGTGGGAGCAGCCTCGCACGCAGGTACTCAGTGCAACGCAGGACGGCGCGCAATGTTTGCTGCCGCGCGTTGCCAAGGCGAGTGTGGCGGCCAAGCCTGATCACGAGCTGCTGCTGTTCATGTTTGGCCTGTCTCAAGGAATGAGGCCGCAGAGTTGAAACGATTGAAACCACCCGAAAAGGGCCTTGCGATGCGAGGCCCTTTTTTTTTTGCTTGTCGATCAGCGCTGGGGGCAGGCGCCATCTTGTTTAAATCAGGTGCAGGTGGTTATCCCAACGTCCCGCCGGCAATGCCAACGGTGTGGCTACCAACGGTTGCTGGCGGCAATCGTAGAACCGACAACGCCCCTGGCCCGAGGTGACGACAAACCCATCGGCCACCGCACCGACGCCCGCGCAATCGGGTAACGGCCCATCCAGGCGCAGCTCGCCGCTGTCCATATTCCAGATAAAGAAGCGGTTGCCCCGTGGTGCCGTCAGCGCTACAAGGCGCAGTTCACTGTGCACGGCGACGCTGGCGGTGTAGTGCCCCATCGCCTGCAGTTGCTCATCAGCCACCGGGAACGCCACGAACGGTTGCCCCGGCCGCTTGATCGCCAGCAGCTCGGAACGCTCCTGGGACGGCCCCATGAATTGCTGACCGGTCAGGATGGTGCCGTCGCTGGCGATGCCCATATGGCGCACGCTGTTCATCGGCTGGCTGAGCGTTTCCTTGCTGATCAGGGTGCCGTCGCGCTGCATCAACACCAGGCTTGGTTCCATGGCGTTGAGGTTCATTTCCACACGGCTTTCGGCTTCGGTGCGAATGCCGCCGTTGGCCACCACCAGGGTTTCGCCGTCGGGCATCCATGACACCTGGTGCGGGCCGATGCCGTGGGTGGAAAGCTCGCCGCTGTGCACCAGCCGCTCGCCTTCGAACTTATACACACCGAGCAGGCCGCGGCCGGGGTCGGACGTGTCGTTCTCGGTGGCGTACAGCCAGTCGCCGCTCTTGTGGATGACCGCGTGGCCATAGAAGTGGCGATTGACGTTCGAGGTGATGGTCTGCAGCAAGGCGCCATCACGCAGGTCGATCAGGTAGCTCTCGGTGCCCGGGCGACGGGCGACAAACAGTGCAATCGGCTGCGTCGGGTGGTTGATGATGTCGTGGCAACGTTGGCCGACCTGGGTGGCAAACACTTGCTTGCCGTCCAGCTGATAACCCACGGCATAGTGCTTGCCGTCCGCATCATCCCGTGCCGACAGCAGCAGCGGGCCTTTGTCTTTTTGCTTGAACAGCGTCCAGCCACCCAATGTGAGTGCACTGAGGAGCACGCTGCCAATGGCCAAAGCCTGTCGCCTGAGCATCATCAGTCACCGTCGTTGGCGTTAAAGCCCAGTTGGATGCCCAGCGCCTTGGCCAATTCGCCTTCGTGCAGGCGGTGAACCACGTTGAGGCTGTCGTAAAGGTCATTGAGTTGCTGGCGCCCGGCGTCATCGTTCAACAGTTCGTTGAGGGTGCGCTGATTGCTGGCGAACAGTTTCAGGGACGCGGCGTAGGCGGCGTCGATCTTGTCGGCCAATGGCTTCTGATCCGCCGGCAACAGGCCACGCAGGCCCTTGTTGTCGACGCCGACCCACACGGTCCGGGCGGCGGTGAGGCTGGCCTCCAGGCTCTGCAGGGACGACTGGCTGCGCCACGCATCGGCCTGGAACGGCTGCGGGATGCCCTTGGTCTGACGGCCCATCGGCGTGCCGAGTTTTTTCTTCAGGGTGTCCAGTGCCGTCACCTGTACGCGCAGCAGATCGGCGATGGCCTCGTGGGAATCGGCGTAGCGCTGGTTCGGAAACTTGGTCATCTGCGCAAGCATGCCGTCGGTGCTGTTCCAACTGGCCAGGATCTCTTCGGCCAGGGCTTTCTGACGCTCGCCGATCGCCACCAGCAGTGGGCAATAGCGGGCTTTCTGCGCGTCGTCGGCAAGGTCGGTCTTGGCGTCGTAGAGGATGTATTCGTAGGCCGACAGGCCTTGCACTACCACGCTGGACTTGGCCAGGGCGGCGCCGTCGATCTGCGGCTGGGCTTCGACCAGTTGCTCGACCTGGCGACCTACCAGGTTCTTCTTGTCCGGCCAGAACTGCACCTGCCAGGAACGGTTGCCTTCGGCCAGCGGGCCGATCAGCAGCGGTTGCAGCTCGGCCCAGGCTTTTTGCGCGTGAAGGAAGTCGGCGCGGGCGGTGTCCAGGTTTTCCTTGCCCTGGCAGTAGGCCAAGGCGCTGACGGCGAGTTGGCGGTCGGCTTCGACCCAGCGGCTGTAGGTCGGCAGGATCACTTGTTTGGCGATTGCCGCCGAGGTCACGGCTTGTGGGTCTTGTGGCGAGCAGGCGCCGAGGGCGAGGGCGGCAAGGCTGGTGAACAACAACTTGGGACGGAACATGTCGAGCTCCCTTGTGTAAGTGGGGCGAAGCTTATAAAGAATTCAGGAACGCCAGCAACGCAGCACGCTGCTCGGCATTGAAGGACAACACATGCTGTTGCGCGGCTTGTGCCTCACCGCCGTGCCAGAGCACGGCTTCCAGCAGGTTGCGCGCGCGGCCGTCATGCAGAAACTGGGTATGGCCACTCACGGTTTGAGTCAGGCCGATACCCCACAACGGCGCGGTGCGCCAATCGCGGCCGCCGGCCTTGAATTCACTGCGATCGTCGGCAAGGCCTGGGCCCATGTCGTGCAGCAGCAGGTCGCTGTAGGGGCGGATCACCTGGTTGGCCAATTCAGGTTCGGCAGCGTTTGCCGCCGTGGTGAATGTCGGTTTATGGCAGCCCTGGCAACCGGCCTGGTAGAACAGGTTCTTGCCGGCCAGCACCTGCGGGCTGTCGACGTCGCGGCGCGTGGGCACGGCGAGGTTACGGGTGTAGAACAGCACCAGGCGCAGGATGTTATCGCTGACTTCCGGCTCGCCGTCGGGGCCATTGCCGTTGGGCGCCTGCTTGCAGGCCACTTGGGTGTCGGTGCAGTCATCGAAGGGTCTCAGGGAGGTGGTGAGGCCCATATCACCAGAAAACGCGTGAACATTTTGTTGATTGAGGTTGGGTTGCCCGGCTTTCCAGCCGAATCGCCCGAGGACGGTTTTTTGTTGAGCGTCGTCCCAGACCCAATTGGCGTGGCCGACGAGGGCTTCTTTATCAGCGGTTTTCGCGTCGGTGTTACGCAGCACATCCGCATCGCTGATGGCTTCGAGCAGGCCCAGGCCGATCATCGGTGGGGCGATGCGCGCCGAAAAACGCGTATCGGGGTGCATCGGGCCATAGCCGAGCTGGGTGATCTGCAGGCTGGGCTTGCGCAGCTCGACGACGCTGCCGTCCTTGAAGGTGACATTCACCGGCGTGTAGTCGACGCGCACCTTGCCTTCCGGCACGACGCCCGGCACCGCCATATCCTGCAACTGCCCGCCATAGACCGGCTCCGGCACGACGCCGGCCTGCTCGATGAGTTTGGCGTAGGCCGGCTGCTCCTGGCTGGACAGGGGAATCGACAGGCGCACCAGCATCGATACCGCATTGGTCGCGTCGGGCAGCGGCGGATGGCCGCGACCGTCCTTGATATGGCAGTTCTGGCAGGCATTGGTGTTGAACAACGGGCCCAGGCCATCACGCGCGGTGGTGGTGGACGGCGCGATCACCCAGGGGCTGCGAAAGAAGCTGTTGCCGACGCTGAAATCCACGCGGCGCGTTGGCGGCAGGTTGGCCGACGGCAAGGAAAACGCGTTCTGGTCACGCTTGTTCACCGTCGCCGCGCCGCCCGCGCGTGCTTCGCCCGGCTCGGCCTTGGCAAACCTTGGGGCGTCGTCGCATGCAGTCAAGCTCAAGGCCATGCAGGCGACGGACAGGCGAAAAAGCGAACGGAACATCGAGTTTCCTGGACCAAGGCGAAAAATGCGGTCGCAAAGTCTAACAGGGCCGGGGGGAATGAATAAGAGCAATTATCGTTTGGTGATAGCCGATTCATTCCCGCTAGAATGACCGCACATTTTTTTCTGGAGGTGGCCAATGCAGGCTCTCGACGCTTTGCTCAACCGTGTTTCCGTGCCGCGCTTGCTGGAGCCGGCACCGACCCAGGCGCAGCGCGACGTGCTGTTCGCCGCCGCCATGCGGGCGCCCGACCACGGCCAGTTGCGGCCTTGGCGTTTCCTCACCGTGGAAGGCGCCGCCCGCGAGCAGATGGGCACGCTACTGGCCGAAGCCGCGCGCCTGCAGGACGCCGACGCCCCGCAAGCCGTCATCGACAAGGCCCAGAACGGCCCCTTGCGCGCACCGTTGGTGGTGGTGGTGATTGCGCGTTTGCAGGAGCACTTCAAGGTGCCCAAGTCTGAGCAACTGCTGGCCGCTGCCTGTGCGGCCCACGGTATTTTGCTGGCGGCGTACGCCCAAGGCATTGGCGCGGTGTGGCGCACCGGTGAGTTGTCTTATTCAGCCCATGTCGCCCAAGGCCTGGGGCTGACGGCGGATGAAGAGGTGATTGGCTTCCTTTACCTGGGCACGCCGCAGAACCCACCGCGCACGGCGCCGAAAGAAGATCTGGCGCAGTTTGTTCAGGCCTGGACAGGTCGGTAACCCCCCCCCCCGCGTCCTGCTGTATGGGTGAGCTGGCTTACGGCAACCGAGGGTTCAGATGGGCGCTACAAATTGCTCGGGGCGCGACCAGATCCACAGGTTGCCCAGGCCCATCCCGGCAATGGCCAGGTAGATCGGCCAGCCGTGGTCGAGCATCACCAGCATCAACATCGCGCACAGCACCATGCTCACCGTCGCGCTGACTTTGGCCCGGCGCGCGATGATCCGGCCGTTGCGCCAGTTGTACAGGATCGGTCCGAACAGGCGATGGTTTTCCAGCCAGGCGCTCAGGCGGGGCGAGCTTTTAGTGGCGGCCCAGGCGGCCAGCAGGATGAATTCGGTGGTGGGTAACCCCGGTATGACAATCGCCACCAGCCCGATGCCCAGGCTGACATAGGCCAGCAGGCCGAAGAGGAGCTGGGCGATTTTCGAGGGGGATTGGGTTTTGCCGGTCATGGGTATTTGCAAAGTATGAAAAAAATCGGCTTGAAATAATGTAAGTGTGGGAGGGGCGGTGCGACGATTCGACTTGCTCCCGATGGCAATGGTTTGTACCGGAGCAAGCCCCCTCTCACACTTAAATTGCATTTCAATTTGGGGGATCAGGCCAGTTCAGGTGCAGTAGCGTACGCCTGTTCCAGCAACACGGTGAAGCGCACAAACGCATCGACCGCGCCTTTTTCCACGGCGGCTTCTTCTTCGGCGCTGAACTCCAGAGCGTCGAGGGTTCGGGTAAAGCGCTTCCAGCCTTCGGCGCGACCGCCTGCCGGCTCACCCAGGTGGCGGGCACCGAAGGTTTCGCTCAGGCCCAGGCCCACGGCGCGTTTGATCAGGAACGCGGCGCCCAGCTTGGAACCTTCGGACACGAACAGCCAGCCCAGGGCCTCGGCTTTGCTTGGGTTTTTCACCGCGCCGGGTACCGGTGCTGGCACTTCGGTATCCAGGTCGCTCAGGTCAAGCTTGGCGGCCTCGGCGCGGCAGCGTTCGGCCAGGTCGGGCACGAGTTCGATCAGTTCGGGGTCGTTGTACAGCGCCACCAGTTCCGACTGGAACAGGTACTGCGCCACCACGAACCGCGCGAAGTTGGCCTGGGTTTCAAACGGCGCGTGAGCCTTGACCAAAGCGTCCAGCTTGGTGTGCGGCTCATTTGTAATCTGGTTCAGGCGCTGGGAGCGCAGGCTTGGGCGTTCTGTGGTTGTGGAAACGGTCATGAAAAAGTCCTTGGGAAGGGAAGCGCCTGGTTGCCCGTAAAGAGAGCTGTTATCAACTAGACGAACAAGAAGACGCGGCACAGTAAAAAATCCTCACCCCGCCGATGAAATGTCGGCGGGGTGAGCGGGCGGTGTTATCAGATGTCCCAGATCACATTGATCGCAAAGTTGCGGCCGGGCTGGGTCAGGCGGTCGAGGTTGGCGGGCGAGGTCACGCCGGCTTCGCCGACACCGTCGTAGCTGCGCACGTCGTCCCAGTTCCAGTACTTCTTGTCGGTGAGGTTGTAGAGACCGCCGTTGAGCGTCACGTCCTGGGTGACTTTGTAGAAACCGGTCAGGTCGACGATGCCGAAGCCTGGGGTTTTGAACGGGCCATTGCTGGAATTGCCGTCGGGCGCGAAGAAGGTGGTGCTGTCGACGCGGTTCTGTTTTTTGACCAGCGTCCAACTGACCAGCGCGCCGTACTGCGCCTGCTCATACCCCAGGCCGAACACGCCCTTGAGCGGGTTGACGCTGTTGAGCGGTTGGCCGGTGTCGTCATTGCGGCCATGGGCGTAGCTGATCGCTCCCTGCGTATAGAGCCCTTGCGGTGCACCCAGTGCGTCCAGGTCGAGGCGCCCTTTGGCCTCCACGCCCTTGATGGTCGCGCGCTTGATGTTCTTGGCCTGGAAGGCTTCGACGGTACTGCCGGCGACCACCGCGTCTTCATCGATAAAGTCGCGGTATTTGTTATAGAACACGGCGATGTCGAACGAGCCGGCGTCGAAGTTGCCGCGAATGCCGGTTTCGATGCCCTTGCTGGTTTCCGGCTTGAGGTTCGGGTTGGGCTCGACGGTGTAGCCCTGATCGAGGTTTTCAAAGCGGCCATACAAGGCCTTGGCCGACGGGGTGCGGAAGCCTTCAGCGTACTGGCCAAACCAGGTGTATTGCTCGGTCAATGCGTAGGTCAGGCCGAATTTCGGCGTGACGCGGTGCCAGGTTTTCTCGCTGTCACTGTGATCGTAGATCCGCGTTGGGTCGACGGTGTTGAGGAATGCCTCGGTCAGCTTGGGTTTGAGCTGGGTGTAGTCGTAGCGCACGCTGGGCAGGAAGGTCCACTTGTCCCAGGCGATCTGGTCCTGGGCAAACAGCGAGTAGGTGTTGATGGTCGGGTCCGGGAAATCGCTGGCGCGCTTGACACTGTCGCTGGCCGATGGACTGGGGGCGCCGATGGCCGTGCAGCCGCTGCCGACTGTCAGGCAGGTGGCGCTGCCCTCACGCGAACCGGTGACTTTCTGCTGCTTGAGGGTGGTGCCGTAGGTGACTTGATGATCGGTTGCGCCCAGGCTGAAGGCCTTGTCCAACTGTGCGTCGAAGACCCATTGTTTTTCTTCGTAGAGCGTCTCGCGGGTGCGCAATACACGGCGTGACGGTTGATAGATTTCGGCGGTGGTCTGGTCCGTCTTGGCGATCTGGTAATTGAGGCTGGTCTTGATGCGGTCGGCGATCGGCGACTCAAGCGCGAAGCTGTTTTCCAGGCCGAAGCGCTCACGGGTGATGGTGTCGTTGCCCGAACGGGCACGATAGAAATTGAAGCCGCGTCCCCCGGTGAACGGCCCGCCGACGGCGTTTTTAAGGTTGATGTCGCGATCATCCTTGTACTTCTCATAGGTCAGGCCCAGGCGATTGTCATCGCCGTAGTTCCAACCCAGTTTGGCCAGGATGTTGGTGGTGCGTGCGTCTTCCGGGTTGGCGCCGGTGCGGGCCAGGCCGGTGGCATTGTTGCCGTCGTAGGATTCGGTTTCGTGGCCGTTGCGCTGGCTCAGGTGCAGCAAGCCGTCGACGTTCTGTACGCGACCGGCGAAGGTGCCGGAGGTGAGCCAGCTCTCGTCGGCGGAGCTGTAGCCGGTCTTGAGGCGGGCGCCGACATCCTGGCCGGGCTTGATGATGTCATCCGGGTCGAGGGTGAAGTAGCTCACCGCACCGCCGATAGCGTTGCTGCCGTACAGGGCCGAGGCCGGGCCGCGCAGGATCTCCACACGCTTGACGATTTCCGGGTCGACGTAGTTGCGACGCGTCTTGGCGTAGGGGCCGTTGAAGAAGTTATTCGGCACTTCCACGCCATCCACCTGGGTGAGGATGCGGTCGCCGTCGATACCGCGAATGTTGTAGCCCGCATTGCCCGAACGGCTGCCGGCACCGCCCACCGATACGCCAGGCTCGTAGCGCACCAGTTCGCGAATGTTATTCACGTTCTGGCGGTCCAGTGCTTCACGCTCATACACGCTGACCGTGCTTGGCACGCTGGTCACGTCCTGCTCGTTGCGGGTGGCGCTGATGGTCACCTGTTGCAGGTTGAGGGTGCTGCCGGCCGCATGTTTTTCCAAAACGATAGTATTGCTGCCCAGTTTGCGATAGCTCAGGTTGGTCCCCACCAACAGCCGGTCCAGGGCTTTTTCCGGCGTCAACGGGCCGTGCGCGCCAGGCGACGACACGCCCTGGCCCAGCTCCGCCGGCAGGCCGACTTGCCAGCCGGTCACCGCGGTAAAGGCATTGAGCGCCGAAACCAGCGGTTGCTGTTCAATGCTAAAGGTGTAATTGCCGTGGCTGTGGGTTGCAGGTTCGGCGGCGCTGGCGGTCATCAGCGGCGCGCCGGCCAGCAGAATGGCGGCGGTCAGCAAGGACAACACGGGCGAAGAAGACCGGTGGTTGAAACGAGAGGACATCGAGAGCGCTCCGGGGTACGAATCTTTATAGTTGCGAACCGAACCAAATAGGAATCAGTTGCATTGGCTAAGACGAGACGTACCACCGACGGCTATCGAGTAAAAATAATTCTCATTTAGTTCAGGATCACCAGCGCCGGGAATTCCGAGAGCTTGGCTGAGGTGATGTGCGCCAGGGAGCGCACCACGTCCAGCGGCTGGTCGAGGCGATAATTGCCGGTGACGGCGACGCTGGCGAGCCTGTCGTTGGTGTTGACGATCCACCCTGGGTAATAGCGGCGCAACTCGGCGAGCACTTCGCTCATCGGGCAGTTTTCGAAAACGAGCCGGCCTTGCACCCAGGCCAGGTCCTTGTCGGCGTCCAGCTTGGCCGGCGGGCCGAAGCCCTTGGGGCCGATGCGGATGCTTTCCCCGGCGCTGAGGCGCACGCGGGCATCGTTGATGGTGTTGCTCAGGTCCACATCACCGCGCTGCACTTGCACTTGCGCCTCGCCATTGAGGTAGCGCACGGCGAAGGCGGTGTCGCGCACGCTGGCGCGTACCGGGCCGGCGTCGATTTGCAGGGGCAGGTCGTGGCTTGGAGGGATGTCGAAAAACGCTTCGCCCTGGTAGAGGCGGGCGATGCGCTGATGGCCCAGCACGGTGCTGGAAAACGCCGAATTGGTGTTGAGCAGTACTTTGGAGCCGTCGTCCAATTGCAGGCGCTGGCGTTCGCCCACCACGGTGAGATGGTCGGCTTGCAGGCGCACCGGCAGGTTGCTGAAACTGAACAGACCGATCAGCAGCACGGCGGCCGTGGCCAGCGGTTTCCAATGGGGTTTGATCCGGCGCCAGGCGCTGGGCTTGCGCGGCACCGCCAGGGCCACGGCGGCACTGTGCACCGGCGCGCCGCCCCAGGCGGCCTGGGCCTTGCCTAACGCGTGCGCGTGGGCCGGATCGCTGGTCAGCCAGGCTTCAAATTCCGCCTGCTGCCCGGGTTGCGGGCATTGCAAGGCGATCAGCCAATCGAGGGCCTGGTCCATCGCCGTGTCTTGCAACACCTCATGAGCCAGCTCATGGGGGCGCAGTTTATTCGGGTCCGTCACGGTGTGCCTCGGGTCTTCGCCACGTTCTATTCATCTTCTTACGACCTGGGTCGACATTTCTGTCGGATGAAGCTTAAGGCCGATCCAGCCGTTCGGCCACACCTACGCAGATGGCCATGATCAATTTCAATTCCTTTTGCACGGTGCTCAAGGACACGTCCAACTGATCGGCGATCTCCTGATAGCTGCAACCATGCAGGCGGCTGAGGATGAAGATCTGTTGCTGGCGCGCGCTCAACTGGCCCAGGCTGACGCTCAGGTGCTCCAGCAGCTGCTCGGCATGGGTCGCGTCTTCGGGGGTACTGATGGGGGCGGCGACGCTTTGCAGGATGCCCAGCGGGACATCTTCCTGCAGCGTGCGCGCCTGGATCCGACGCGAGCGCAGGTGATCCAGCGCCAGGTTGCGCGCGGTTTGATAGACGAAGGGTTCGAGGTGATCGATCGGCCGCTCGCTCAGCGCCCGCGTGACGCGCAGGTAGGTTTCCTGCAGCAAGTCCTCGGCGGTGCTGTGGTTATGCACCATCCGCTGCAAGGTACGCAGCAGAATCACCCGTTGGGTGAGAAAGACATGGTTGAAGCGAGATTGGCTCACACTGATACCAGACCGATTTGCAGTGAATGATAATGCTTATCATCAACCGAAATGGCAAGTGGCTATTTCCCCAGGCCTACGATAGGAAAATGTGGGAGGGGCAAACCCCTCCCAAGCAAAAGCTCTTCCCTCAAGGAATTACTCGGCGTTACACAATGCCAGGCAGTTATCCAGCATGCGGTTGGAGAAACCCCACTCGTTGTCATACCACGCCAACACTTTGAGCAACTTGCCACTCACCTTGGTGTGGTTGGCGTCGAAGATCGACGACAGCGGGTTGTGGTTGAAGTCACTGGAGACCAGCGGCAGCGTGTTGTAGCCGAGGATTTTCGAGTGCTGGCTGGCTTCCTTGAGCAGCGCGTTGACCTCTTCGGCGGTGGCTTCTTTTTTCAGTTGTACGGTGAGGTCGACCAGCGACACGTTGATCACCGGCACGCGCACGGCCATGCCGGTCAGCTTGCCCGCCAGTTCCGGCAGCACCAGGCCGACCGCTTCGGCGGCACCGGTCTTGCTCGGGATCATGTTCTGGGTGGCCGAGCGCGCGCGGTACGGGTCGGTGTGGTAGACGTCGGTCAGGTTCTGGTCGTTGGTGTAGGCATGGATCGTGGTCATCAGGCCGCTTTCGATGCCCAGCTCACGGTGCAGCACCTGGGCGACCGGCGCCAGGCAGTTGGTGGTGCACGAGGCGTTGGAGATGATCTGGTGGGATTGACGCAGAATGTCATGGTTCACGCCGTAGACCACGGTCGCGTCCGCGCCCTTGGCCGGTGCCGAGATGATCACCTTGCGTGCGCCGGCAGTAATATGGGCGGCAGCCTTGTCACGGTCGGTGAACAGGCCGGTGCATTCGAACACCACGTCGATCTTGTGGGCAGCCCATGGCAGGTCGGCCGGGTTGCGAATGGCACTCACGGCAATCCGGTCACCATTGACGGTCAGGCTTTCCTGATCGTGGGCGACCTCTGCGTCGAAAGTGCCGTGCACGGTGTCGAATTTGAGCAGGTGGGCATTGATCGAGCTGTCGCCCAAATCATTGATGGCGACGATCTGCAAATCCTGGCGGTAGCCTTGGGTATACAGTGCGCGCAGGACATTACGGCCGATACGGCCAAAACCATTGATTGCGATACGAAGAGTCATTGGAAAGTGCCTGTCGTCGATTTGTTGTAAGAATTACAAGATTATTCGCATAAAAATAGAAAACAAGCCTTTTTAGTGGCAATATTTTGTTCAATCTACAACGAGTGACCTGAATCAACTGGTCCGATGATTTAAACGACACCCTGCCATCCCATGCGCTGCGGGCGTTTGATCAGCATAGGAACGAGGGTCACCACATCCGTTAGCCTGGAGTTCTACACATGCATCCCCGCGTTCTTGAGGTCACCGAACGGCTTATCGCCCGCAGCCGCGCCACTCGCGAGGCTTACCTTGCGCTCATTCGCGGCGCTGCCAGCGACGGGCCGATGCGCGGCAAGCTGCAATGCGCCAATTTCGCCCACGGCGTGGCCGGTTGCGGCACCGAAGACAAAAACAGCCTGCGCATGATGAATGCCGCCAACGTGGCAATTGTTTCTTCATATAACGACATGCTCTCGGCGCATCAGCCGTACGAACACTTCCCGGAACAGATCAAGAAAGCCCTGCGCGAAGTCGGCTCGGTCGGTCAGTTCGCCGGCGGCACCCCGGCCATGTGCGACGGCGTGACCCAGGGCGAGCCGGGCATGGAACTGAGCCTGCTCAGCCGTGAAGTCATCGCCATGTCCACGGCCGTCGCGCTGTCCCACAACATGTTCGATGCCGCGCTGATGCTGGGCATCTGCGACAAGATCGTTCCCGGCCTGATGATGGGCGCGCTGCGCTATGGCCACCTGCCGATGATCTTCGTGCCGGGCGGGCCGATGCCTTCAGGCATCTCCAACAAGCAGAAGGCCGATGTGCGCCAGCGCTACGCCGAAGGCAAGGCCACCCGCGAAGAGCTGCTGGAATCGGAGATGAAGTCCTACCACAGCCCCGGCACCTGCACCTTCTACGGCACCGCCAACACCAACCAGTTGTTGATGGAAGTGATGGGCCTGCACCTGCCGGGCGCGTCGTTCGTCAACCCGTACACGCCGCTGCGTGATGCGCTGACCCGCGAAGCGGCGCATCAGGTCACGCGTCTGACCAAGGCCAACGGCAACTTCACGCCGATCGGCGAGATTGTCGACGAAAAATCCATCGTCAATTCCATCGTCGCGCTCAATGCCACCGGCGGTTCCACCAACCACACCCTGCACATGCCGGCCATCGCCATGTCCGCGGGCATCATCCTCACCTGGCAGGACATGGCCGACCTCTCCGAGGTGGTGCCGACCCTGTCCCACGTGTACCCGAACGGCAAGGCCGACATCAACCACTTCCAGGCGGCGGGCGGCATGTCGTTCCTGATCCGCGAGCTGCTCGAGGCCGGCCTGCTCCACGAAGACGTCAACACGGTCGCGGGCAAGGGCCTGAGCCGTTACATCCAGGAACCGTTCCTGGTCGATGGCGAGCTGGTCTGGCGCGACGGCCCTATCGAGAGCCTCGACGAAACCATCCTGCGCCCCGTGGCCCGTGCGTTCTCGCCCGAAGGTGGCCTGCGCGTGATGGAAGGCAACCTGGGGCGTGGCGTGATGAAAGTCTCCGCCGTGGCGCCGGAGCACCAAGTGGTGGAAGCACCGGCGGTGGTGTTCCAGGACCAGCAGGACCTGGCCGATGCGTTCAAGGCCGGCCAGTTGGAAAAAGACTTTGTCGCAGTCATGCGCTTCCAGGGCCCGCGTTCCAATGGCATGCCCGAACTGCACAAGATGACCCCGTTCCTCGGTGTGTTGCAGGACCGTGGTTTCAAGGTGGCATTGGTGACGGACGGGCGTATGTCCGGCGCGTCGGGTAAGATCCCCGCCGCGATTCACGTCAACCCCGAAGCCCAGAGCGGTGGGCCACTGGCGCGAGTGCGCGATGGCGATATCATTCGTGTGGATGGCGTGACAGGCACCTTGGAGCTTAAGGTGGACGCCGAAGAATTCGCAGCGCGCACGCCTGCCACGGGCCTGTTGGGCAATAATGTGGGGGCAGGTCGCGAGTTGTTTGCATTTATGCGCTTGGCCGCAAGCTCCGCAGAGCAGGGCGCCAGCGCCTTTACCTCTGCCTTGGAGACGCTTAAGTGAAGTTAGCGCTGGTCGGTGATATCGGCGGTACCAACGCGCGTTTTGCGTTGTGGCGGGATTCGGCACTGCATTCGATTCGTGTGCATGCCACGGTGGACTACTCCAGCCCCGAAGAGGCGATCAAGGTCTATTTGCGCGAAGAAGGCCTGAACGTCGGCGATATCGGTGCAGTGTGCCTTTCGGTGGCCGGGCCGGTGAGCGGCGATGAATTTAAATTCACCAACAACCACTGGCGCCTGAGCAAGACTGCGTTTTGCAACACGCTGCAGGTGGATGAGCTGCTGCTGGTCAATGACTTCTCGGCCATGGCCCTGGGCATGACCCGCTTGCAACCCGACGAATTCCGCGTGGTCTGCGAAGGCACGCCGGAGCCGTTGCGCCCGGCGGTGGTGATCGGCCCGGGCACGGGCCTGGGAGTCGGAACGTTGTTGGACCTCGGTGCGGGTCGCTACGCGGCATTGCCGGGGGAGGGCGGGCATGTCGACCTGCCGCTGAGCAGCCCGCGGGAAACCCAGCTGTGGCAGCACATCTACAACGAAATCGGCCACGTCAGCGCCGAAACCGCCTTGAGCGGTGGCGGGTTGCCGCGTCTGTACCGGGCGATTTGTGCGGTCGACGGCCATGTGCCGGTGCTCGAAACGCCCGAAGCCATCACGGCGGCGGGTCTGGCCGGTGATCCGATCGCCATGGAAGTGTTGGACCAGTTCAGCATCTGGCTGGGCCGGGTTGCAGGCAATAATGTACTGACCACCGGTGGGCGCGGTGGCGTGTACATCGTGGGCGGGGTGATACCGAGGTTTGCCGACTTCTTTATCGCCAGCGGTTTCGCCAAGAGCTTCAGTGACAAAGGCTGCATGAGCGACTACTTCAAAGGTATTCCGGTGTGGTTGGTGACGGCGCCGTATTCCGGGTTGACCGGGGCGGGCGTGGCGCTGGAGCAGGCTTTTGCCTAGGCAGTGATGGCCCCATAACAACAAGGAGGACCTCGTGAGCGTAATCAGTAAATCGATTCTCCTCGTCGACGACGACCAGGAAATCCGCGAATTGCTGCAAACCTACCTCAGTCGCGCCGGTTTCCAGGTGCGTGGCGTGCCGGATGGCGCGGGGTTTCGCCAGGCGATGAACGAGGCGCCGTGCGACCTGGTCATCCTCGACGTGATGTTGCCCGACGAAGACGGCTTCAGCCTCTGCCGCTGGATTCGCCAGCACCCGCGCCAGGCGCAGGTGCCGATCATCATGCTCACCGCCAGTTCCGACGAAGCCGACCGTGTGATCGGCCTGGAGTTGGGCGCCGATGATTACATCGGCAAGCCGTTCAGCCCCCGTGAATTGCAGGCGCGGATCAAGGCCCTGTTGCGCCGCTGCCAGTTCGGCCAGGAGCGCAGTGGTAGCGCCGATGTGCTGGTGTTCGACGAATGGCGCCTGGACATGATCAGCCACCGGCTGTTCCACGTGGATGGCGAAGAGGTGATCCTTTCCGGTGCCGACTTTGCCCTGCTCAAATTGTTTCTCGACCACCCCCAGCAAATCCTCGACCGCGACACCATCGGCAACGCCACCCGTGGCCGGGACCTGATGCCGCTGGACCGTATCGTCGACATGGCCGTGAGTCGCCTGCGCCAACGCCTGCGCGACACCGAAAAGCCCCCGCGGCTGATCCGCACCGTGCGCGGCAGCGGTTATCAACTGGCAGCCAGCGTGGTTGCCGGCAATGCCCACTGAGCCTGTAACCGAACGCCGCCGTCGCTTCCCGGTGCCGCGCTCATTGCTGGGGCGCATGTTGCTGCTGACCTTGCTGGTGGTGCTGTTCGCCCAGGCGCTGTCCAGCGTGATCTGGGTGTCGCAGTTACGCGCGACCCAGCTCGAAGGCCTGGTCACCAGCGCCCGGAGCCTGGCGCATTCGATGACGGCCAGCGTGAGCTATTTCCGTTCGTTGCCGGTGGCCTACCGGCCGTTGGTCCTCGATCAGTTGCGCAGCATGGGCGGCACTCGGTTTGTGGTGACCCTCAACGATCGCCCGCTGGAGATGCAGGTCCTGCCCGAGACCCCGCGCAAACAGGCCGTGCTGGTCGCGGTGGATGAAGTATTGCGCCAGACCCTGGGCGCCGACGTGGTGATCTCGGTGGAGTTCGTCAGTGCCGAGGAGCTGCGCATCTTCAATGCCGGCCTCAAGCTCGATGAGTTGCCGCGTTCCTGGGCCCATTACGCATTGACCCTGGAACCGGTGAACCCGCCGGTCTTGGTCACCCAGATCCAACTTGCCCCCGGCGAATGGCTGTACATCGCCTCGTTGCTGCCCGAGCCCTACACCAGCCTTGAAGAACAAGGCCTGCCGTCCCAGCAGGTGTGGTTCATCGTGCTGACCAGCGGTTTTCTATTGCTGTTTATCGGCCTGCTGGTGCATTGGCAGAGCCGCCCACTCAAGCGCTTGGCGCGGGCGGCGCGGGACATGTCCCTGGGCGCCGATGTGGAGCCGGTGGCCGAAGGCGGCGGCAGCGAAGTGGTGGAAGTGGGTCGCGCCTTCAACGCCATGCGCGAACGCATCAGCCGTTACCTGACCGAGCGCAGCCAGTTGTTCAGCGCGATTTCCCACGACCTGCGCACACCGATCACCCGCCTGCGCCTGCGCGTGGAACTGCTGGAAGACGAGAACCTGCAAACCAAATTCGGCCGCGACCTGGACGAATTGGAATTGCTGGTGAAGGGCGCGCTGCAATGCGTGAAAGACACCGATATCCACGAGAACATCCAGCCGGTCGACCTCAACCATGTGCTCGAATGCCTGGTGGAGCCTTACGTCGCACCCAACGGCAATGGCCGCGTGACCCTGGATGGCTACGCTCTGGCGGCCTACCCCGGCAAGCCGTTGGCGCTCAAACGCTGCATCGGCAACCTGATCGACAACGCTTTGAAGTACGGGCAGAACGCGCATTTGCATATCGAAGACGATGGCGCGCAGTTCATCCTGCATGTGGATGACGAAGGACCGGGTGTGCCCGAGCAGCGTTTGGAGCAGGTATTCGAACCGCACTTCCGCCTGTCCGGGCAGCAGCAGGGTTATGGGTTGGGCTTGGGGATTGCACGCAATATTGCCCACAGCCATGGGGGGGAAGTGAGTTTGCAGAACCTTCGCGAAGGCGGCCTTAGGGTGACTTTGCAACTGCCCCGTGGATTGGACTGACTGTACGCGGGCAAAATGTGGGGTCAGATGCTCTGGCGCAACCTGGCCAAGTCGCGCAAGGGCGGCGCACCAAATAACCGGCTGTACTCCCGGCTGAACTGCGACGGGCTTTCGTACCCCACCCGATACCCGGCCGCCGAGGCTTCGAGCCCTTCGGCAATCATCAGCCTGCGCGCTTCCTGCAAGCGCAACTGCTTCTGATACTGCAGCGGACTCATGGCCGTGATTGCCTTGAAGCGATGGTGCAGGGTCGAGACGCTCAGGTTCACTTCCTTGGCCAGGTCATCGATGCGCAACGGTTGTTCGTAGTTGCCATTGAGCCACTTGATCGCCTGGCTCACCCGATGGCTCTGACTGTTGGCCACGGCAATTTCATACAGACGATAGCCCTGTGGTCCACGCAGCAGGCGGTAGAGAATTTCGCGATTGATCAACGGCGCGAGCATCGCGATGTCTTTGGGCGTATCCAGCAAGCGCGCCAGGCGCAGTACCGCGTCGAGCAGTTGATTGTCGATCCGGTCCACGTACATCCCGCGCGATGTCGGGCGCGTGGGCACGCCCATGGGGCCGGCCTCGGCGATCAGCGCTGTGAGCTGCGCCGGGTCGATATTAATGCGCACTGACAGGTTCGGGTCATCCGGCGTGGCATCGATGATCCGCCCGGCCACCGGCATCGCCACCGAGAACACCAAATAGTTGAGCGGGTCATAGGCGAAGATTTCATCGGCCAGGCGCACTTCCTTACTGCCGTTGGCGAGGATGCACAGCGCGGGCTCCACCAGCACCGGCATGAAATCGCGCGGCGTGTTGTGACGGTTCAGGTACAGCGAGGTGATCGCCGTGCCGTAGGAACCGTCCTCCCAGGTATGGCGGTGCACGATGCTGGCCAGCTCGGCACGCTGTTTTTCCATCTCGGCATCGAGGGGGGGGGGCTGATGGTCGGGCGACGACATGGCGCGTCCTCTGCTGGCTGCTTTGATGGGGGTCAGCTTAGCGGCGACGTTTCAAAAAGTGTTAGGTCGATTCTGCACAATCCTTGCCTGATCCTGCGGCCTGTCGTCAATCAGGCAAGCGCGAGGCCGGTCATCTGCCTGAAAACCGGCGTTTGCGCGTGGAATAAAACCGCTGGGCCAACGTCCTATCTACGCTTCTCGCAGGATCGTGCAATAAGCCGGCAGGAATTGACTAACCGCGGGTGTACCCGCGCCGTTATCGTTGATCCTGTGGCAACACACCCTCACAGTGCTTGCCGAGCATCACTTCTCAACGGGAGAGTCGAATATGTCCACCCCCATTCCCGCGAGCCATATGGCCTTTATCCGCGCCCGCACCGGGTGCAGCACCGAGCTGGGTGCACGCTTGAGCAGTTTGATCGAACCGGGCCGCCAGGCTCAGGGTTGCCTGCAGTTCTCATTGCAGCATTCCCAGGTTGACCCCGACGTGTGGCTGGTCTCGGGCTTTTGGAGCAGCGAGCAGGCGATGAGCGACTACTTCAGTTCTCCGGCGCTGATGATCTTCACCGAGCTGTTGAATGACGGCGTGCTGCGCAGCATGGACTTCCAGACCTTCACCGATGCATCCGCCGCACACGCCTACGGCGAGTACCTGCAACTCGCCGGTTGAACCGGTTTAGAATGGCCGCCTTTCCATTGGCCAGGACCTGCAACATGGCACGTAAACAATTTGCCCACCACGAAGCCGTTTCCGCCGTCGTACCGGGAGAAGGGGGCTACAGCGCCGCCGTTGCCGTCAAGGCACTGGATGGCATGGGCGCCCCGCGGTTTCACAAGATCCTGGAGGGGCAAAGGTTCAAGACGGCTTCGGATGCGGATGATGCGGCGACTGTGCAGCTTGAGCGCCTGATTGATGTGGATCAAGATGGTCAGCTGACTTGGGCATCTGCCTCCCACAACTGATCGCATTCCAATCAGGGTTTGTTGGCGCCTGGGCGGTACATTTTGAACAGCGCCTCCGGCCCCAGCTGGAAGTAATCCGCCGGGCCGCCACCGCGTAAAATCGGTTCGGCGGCAGCGGTGTCATAGATGCCATCCTTGAGCAACCACTTGGCAATGTGCACCGCGACCACCTCGCCCAGCACCAGCCAGCTCGGCACCAACCCCTTGTCGGCGCGTTGCAACTGGATGATCTGCGTCACCTTGCATTCGAACGCCACCGGGCTCTCGCCCACGCGTGGTACGCCAACGATTTTTGAAGCCACCGGCGTCAGGCCGGACAGCTCGAACTCATTCACCTGCGGCGAGACCGCCGCGCAGCTCTGGTTCATCTGCTCGGCCAACGGTCGGGTGGCCAGGTTCCACACGAATTCGCCGGTCTGTTCGATGTTGTTCAGGCTGTCTTTGCGCCCGACACTGGAAAACCCAATGATCGGCGGAATGTAATTGAACGCATTGAAGAAACTATAGGGCGCCAGGTTCAGGCGGCCTTCACGGTCGTGTGACGAAATCCAGCCGATCGGCCGAGGGCCGACGATGGCATTGAACGGGTCATGGGGCAGGCCGTGGCCGTTGGCGGGTTCGTAGAAATGGATATCGTCGGACATGGCCTGGTTCCTGCGGGGTTCTGGGGGGGCGATCATAGTGCAACCCATGGCCGCGAATTTCCATCGACCCCATGGAATTTTCATTCATCGCCCACCTATTTTTCACAGCCTCCCGTTCAGTCTGCGCGCCAAGTCGACACCTCTATAAGTCGGCCATTGAACAACTGAACTTCGGAGCCTTCCATCCTATGAATAAACTTCCTCAGATCACCCTGGCGTTCTGGGTCATGAAAATCTGCGCAACCACCCTGGGCGAAACCGCCGGGGACTTGCTGTCGATGACCCTGAATGTCGGTTACGCGATCAGTTCGATGATCCTGATCAGCGTGTTCCTGGTCACCTTGGTGACGCAACTCTGGTCGAAAAGCTACAACCCGGTGCTGTACTGGATCGTGATCCTGTCCACCAGTACGGCGGGCACGACGATGTCGGACTTTATGGACCGAACCCTGGGCCTGGGCTACGCCACCGGCTCAATGATCCTGATCGTGATTCTGATGATCATCTTTGCGTTGTGGCGCCTCAGCGGTGATTCGCTGAACGTGAACAAGGTGCAGACCTTCCGGGGCGAGTTGTTCTATTGGATGGCGATCCTGTTCTCCAATACCTTGGGCACTGCCTTGGGCGATTTCCTTGCGGACGATTCGGGGCTGGGTTTTGCTGGTGGTGCGCTGCTGATCGGCTCAACCATCGCTGTGGTGGTGGCGCTCAAGTACTTCACGCGGATTTCGTCGGTGCTGTTGTTCTGGGTGGCGTTTGTGTTGACTCGGCCGTTTGGCGCGACACTGGGCGACTTTCTCACCAAGCCTCATGACAAGGGCGGGTTGGATTTCGGCACCATCGGTTCGTCAGCCGTGTTGGCTGCAATCCTGGTGGTGATGATTGCCGGCGCGTCGTATGCGCAGCGCCGGTATGGACGGAGCGAGGCGGCGGAACTGTCCTGATTCACCAAGCGACATATAACCAATGTGGGAGGGGGGGTGCGACGATTCGACTTGCTCCCTCCCACAGTTTTACCGGGTCAGACGTTTAGTCCGTGGTGATGCGAGAGTGCTTACGGGTGTCCTTCATGGTTGCATAGACCGCCAGCGACACCGCGATACACGCAGTCACATACCAGTAGTACCCGGTTTCCATGCCGATGCTCTTGAACCACAGGGCGATGTATTCAGCGGTGCCGCCGAAGATCGACACGGTCAGCGCATACGGCAGGCCCACGCCCAGGGCGCGGATTTCGGTGGGGAACAACTCGGCCTTCACCACGGCGTTGATCGAGGTGTAGCCGCTGACGATGATCAGCGCGGCCATGATCAGGAAGAACGCGCCCCACCAGCTTTGGATGGTGTGCAGCGTGGTGAGGATCGGCACGGTGAACAGGGTGCCGAGGATACCGAAGGCGATCAGGATCGGACGACGGCCGACCTTGTCCGACAGCCCGCCGATGATCGGTTGCAGACACATGAACAGAAACAGTGTCTCCGCCGAGATGGTGGTGGAGTCGGAAATGCTCATGCCGACGGTGTTCACCAGGTACTTCTGCATGTAGGTGGTGTAGGTGTAGAACGCCAGGGTGCCGCCCATGGTCAGGCCGACCACGGTCATCAGTTCCTTGGGGTGGCGCATCAAGGTGCGCATCGCGCTTTCCTTGGCTTTTTCCTTCTTGGTGAACGACTCGGTTTCTTCCATGCCACGACGCAGGTACAGGGCGACCACGGCACACAGGGCGCCGATGGCGAACGGGATACGCCAGCCCCAGGCATACAGCTGTTCGGTGGTGAGGACCTGTTGCAGCACGATCAGCACCGCCAACGCGATGAGCTGGCCGGAGATCAGGGTCACGTACTGGAAGCTGGAGTAGAAACCACGCCGTTCCTTGGTCGCCATTTCGCTGAGGTAGGTGGCGGAGGTACCGTATTCGCCGCCGACTGAAAGTCCCTGCAGCAGACGGGCAAACACCAGCAGGATGGGCGCACCGATACCAATGATTTCATAGCCTGGGCTCAGGGCAATCAGCAGCGAGCCGAAGCACATCAGGTAGACCGAGGCCATCAGGGCTTTTTTACGCCCGACTTTGTCGGCATACAGGCCCATCAGCCAGCCACCGATCGGCCGCATCAGGAAACCCACGGCGAAGATCGCGGCGGTGTTGAGCAGTTGAGCGGTGGTATCGCCTTTGGGGAAGAAGGCTTTGGCGAAGTACAGCGAGAAGGCGGCGTAGACGTACCAGTCGTACCACTCGACCATGTTGCCGACCGATCCGCTGAAGATCGATTTGATGCGGCTGGACGTGGTGCGTTCTTTTGCCGGCGCGGCCGCCGAGCCCAGAGGCAGGGAGTTGGAGTTATCCATCGAAGGATCCTTCATCTAGTTGTTTTTATGGAGCGGCGCGAACGCTGCCTGGCTGGGGCTATAGCAGGAGCTGTGCCAGGTGGATGAAGGCCCGGTCTAGAGGGGTAGGCGGATTTTTTTGAGCGGAATGTCGCTGATGTTTTTGCAGTAGTGAGCGGAAATCCGCTCATTCATCTTTGAGAAACATGTCCCGTGCGAGGCCATGGCGCTGCATCTTTTCATTGAAGGTTCGACGAGGCAGTTGCAGCTCCGCCAACACCGCTTTGATATCGCCCTTATGGCGAGTCAATGCAGCTTTCAGGCAATGGGCCTCAAAGGCTTCCTGCTGCGCGGCGAGGGATTGCCCGGCTTCGATGCCTTCCGGTTCCGGCTCACCCAGCCCCAGCACTTGGCGTTCGGCGACATTGGCCAGCTCCCGCACATTACCCGGCCAGTCGTGGCTGAGCAGGCGCCCCAGCTGTGCGCCGCTCAGGGGCTCGACGCTGCGGCCCAGGCGTTCGGCGGCGCTGTGCGCAAAGTGATCGAACAGCAGTGGAATATCTTCACGGCGCTCGCGCAGCGGTGGCAGGCGCAGTTGTGCAACATTCAGGCGATAGGCCAGGTCTTCGCGAAAGCGCCCGGCGCGAGCTTCTTCCAGCAGGTCCGGCTTGGTGGCGGCGATGATGCGCAAATCCACGTGGATGCTCTGGTTGGAGCCCAAGCGCTCCAGTTTTTGCTCCTGCAGCACCCGCAGCAGTTTCACTTGCTGGGCCAGCGGCATGCTTTCGATTTCATCCAGGAACAACGTACCGCCGTGGGCGTATTCCAATTTGCCGATGCGTTTGCCCTGGGCGCCGGTGAATGCGCCGCTTTCGTGGCCGAACAGCTCGGCTTCGAAGAGTTGCTCGGGGATCGCCGCGCAGTTGAGCGCTACGAACGGTTTTTTCGCCCGTGGGCCGAAATCATGCAGGCAGCGGGCGACCAGCTCCTTGCCGCTGCCGGTTTCGCCACGGATCAGCACGTTGACCGGCAAGCTCGCCAGGTCGAGCACCTGGCGGCGCAGGTTCTGCAGGCTTCGAGATACGCCAAGCAGGCTGGATTCGAGTTGCGCGCGGTGACCGGCCTGTTGATGCAGGCGGCGGTTTTCGAGGATCAACCCACGTTTATCCAGGGCGCGGCGCAGGCTGTTGAGCAGGGCGTCGGGGCTGAAGGGTTTTTCAAGGAAGTCATAGGCCCCGTCGCGCATCGCCTCGACGGCCATCGGCACATCGCCATGGCCGGTGAGCAGGATCACCGGCAAGTCGGTGTCGCGACGCTGCACCTCGGCCAGCAGCTCCAGGCCGCTGAGCCCCGGCATGCGTACGTCGCTCAGGATCACCCCGGGAAAGTCCCTGGGCAATTGCGCCAGGCATTCTTCGGCACGGCTGAACAGTTGCACATCAAATCCCGACAGGCTCAACCACTGCTCCACGGCCGTGCGAATGCTGGCTTCGTCATCGACCACAATCACCGCATTCAACATAGGTCCGGCGTCTCCAACGCGATGGGCAGGGTCAGCGTGAACACGGCGCCGTCGCCACGGTTACCGGCGATCAGGCGTCCGCCCAGTTCGTGCACGATAGCGTAGGACACCGCCAGCCCCAAGCCGAGACCGTCGCCCACCGGCTTGGTGGTGAAGAACGGGTCGAACACGTTGTTCAGGTGTTCTTCGGCAATTCCGCCGCCGCTGTCGCTGACGCTCAAGACCCACAGCTGCTGGTCGGCATGCAAGCGGATTTCCAGGCGTTTGCGCGGCTTGTCGGCCATGGCGTCGAGGGCGTTGCGCAGCAGGTTGATCAGCACCTGTTCCAGGCGGATCGCATCGCCGCGTACCCAGGCCGGGCGGGTCAGGTCCAGCATGACGCCGATGGCTTCATCACGCAGGCGCGCGTCGAGCAAGTGCAGTGACTGGTCGACCACGGTGGCCAGGTCCAGGCGTTCGCGCAGGCCGCTGGGGCTTTTGCGCGCAAAGGTCTTGAGGTGGCCGGTGAGCGCGGCCATGCGCGTGAGCATGTCGTCCAGCGGCGTGAGGGCCTTGTAGGCGTCGTCCACGCGGCCGTGGTCCAGCAACAGTCGCAGCGTGGCCAGTTGCATGCGCTGTGCGGTCAGTGGTTGGTTGATTTCATGGGCAAGGGCGGCGGACATTTGCCCCAGCGCGGCCAGCTTGGCCGATTGCACCAAACCATCCTGGGCGGTGCGCAGGGCCTGGGTGCGTTCTTCGACCAATTGCTCCAGCTCCTCGCGGCTGCGCTGGCGCATGCGGGCCAGGCGCCAGCGTTGGCTCAGGAACAGTGCCAGGAACACCAGCGCCAGCCAGGAACCCGCGGCGGCAAGGCCGGCGTTGCGTTGGTCTTCGAAGGCGAACTGAGGTTTGCGCAGCAGGTGCAGGGTCCAGCCTTCGGCCTTCAGTGGCAGGGATTCCCAGATGTAATTGGCGTTGCCGTCGGGGCCGTTGATGCGCATCAAATGGCTGTTTTCGTCGAAGCGTTGCAACGTCTGGGTGTCCAACGGCTGCAGTTGTTTCTTGTCATATTGGCGCGTGGCCTTGAGTTCGGCCAGGTCGCTGTCCGATAACGGGCGCAGGTTGCGATAGCGCCAGCCCGGTTGATTGGCGATGAACACGATGCCGCGCGCATCGCTGACCAGCAGCAGGTCATTGCCCTGGGCCCATTCGCGTTCAAGCTCGGGGAATTCCAGTTTCACCACCATGGCACCCAGGAACTGTTCGTGGTCGTCGAGCACTGCGCTTGAGAGGAAGTACCCCGGGATCCCAGTGGTCACCCCCACTGCGTAGAAGCGTCCGGTGCCCTGGCTTTTGGTCTGGATGAAATAGGGGCGAAACCCATAGTTATGGCCCACATAGCTGCTCGGCAACGCCCAGTTGCTGGCGGCCACGGCCAGGCCGTTACGGTCCATCAACTCCAGGGTGGAGGACTGCGCGGCACCGTTGATGCGTTCGAGTTTGCGGTTGAGTGTGTCCTGCGTGGCAGCATCCACCGGGCCTTTCAGCGCGCTGATCATTTCCGAGTCCAGCGCCAGCACGGCGGGCAGGGCGCGGTAACGTTCGATCAGGGTATGCAGGGAATTGGCGTACAGCGCCAGCTGTTGATTGGCACGGGCGGCGTCGTCCACCAGCGCCTCGCGTTCTGCATGGCGCATGGCCAATGTCGCGGCGAGCACCGCACCGGCGATGATCATCAGGGAATAGAAGGTCAGACGCAGGGGGCGAGGTATCGCGATCATACGGATATGAACAGCTGCAATAAGGGAAGGCACCATACCATGCGCCATAAAAAAGGCGACTGGGCCTTGGTGCCGCAGTCGCCTTTATCCTTGCAGGAAAAGTGCTTACTGCACCTCTACCGCCAGGCTTTCACTGATCTTTTTCTGCCAGATGGCAGGACCGGTGATGTGGACGGATTCGCCCTGGCTGTCCACCGCGACGGTGACCGGCATGTCTTTGACGTCGAACTCGTAGATCGCTTCCATGCCCAGTTCGGCGAAGGCGACAACGCGCGACTTCTTGATGGCTTGCGCCACCAGGTAAGCGGCGCCGCCCACGGCCATCAGGTACACCGCCTTGTTGTCCTTGATCGCTTCGATCGCGGTCGGGCCGCGTTCGGATTTGCCGATCATGCCCAACAGGCCGGTCTGCTCGAGGATCTGACGGGTGAACTTGTCCATCCGCGTCGCGGTGGTCGGGCCAGCCGGGCCAACCACTTCTTCGCGCACCGGATCCACCGGGCCGACGTAGTAGATGAAGCGCCCCTTGAGGTCCACCGGCAGGCTTTCGCCCTTGTTCAGCATCTCGACCATGCGCTTGTGCGCCGCGTCGCGACCGGTGAGCATCTTGCCGTTGAGCAGCACGGTTTCGCCCGGCTTCCAGCTTTGCACGTCTTCCGGGGTCAGGGTGTCGAGATCGACGCGCCGGGCCGATGGGCCGGCCTCCCAGACGATTTCCGGGTAGGCGTCCAGCGGTGGCGCCTCCAGTGATGCAGGGCCCGAACCGTCGAGCACGAAGTGCGCGTGACGGGTGGCGGCGCAGTTGGGGATCATGCACACCGGCAACGAGGCGGCGTGGGTCGGGTAGTCCATGATCTTCACGTCGAGCACGGTGGTCAGGCCACCCAGGCCCTGGGCGCCGATGCCCAGTTGGTTGACCTTCTCGAACAGCTCCAGGCGCATCTCTTCGATACGGTTGGACGGGCCGCGCTTGATCAGCTCGTGGATGTCGATGGATTCCATCAACACTTGCTTGGCCATCACCGCGGCTTTCTCGGCGGTGCCGCCGATGCCGATGCCGAGCATGCCCGGTGGGCACCAGCCGGCGCCCATGGTCGGAACGGTCTTGAGCACCCAGTCGACGATCGAGTCGGACGGGTTGAGCATGGCCATCTTCGACTTGTTTTCGGAACCGCCACCCTTGGCTGCCACGTCCACTTCCACGGTGTTACCCGGGACGATGGAGTAGTGGATCACGGCCGGGGTGTTGTCCTTGGTGTTCTTGCGCGCGCCGGCCGGGTCGGCGAGGATGGACGCCCGCAGCACGTTTTCCGGCAGGTTGTAGGCGCGACGCACGCCTTCGTTGATCATGTCGTCCAGGCCCATGGTGGCGCCATCCCAACGCACGTCCATGCCCACGCGCACGAACACGGTGACGATACCGGTGTCCTGGCAGATCGGGCGATGGCCGGTGGCGCACATGCGCGAGTTGATCAGGATCTGGGCCATGGAGTCACGGGCTGCCGGCGACTCTTCGCGCAGGTAGGCCTCGTGCATCGCCTGGATGAAGTCAACGGGGTGGTAGTAGGAAATGAATTGCAGGGCGTCGGCAACGCTCTGAATCAGGTCGTCTTGCTTGATCACGGTCATGAGTCGCGCTCCTCTATAAGGGAACATTCAATAAAGGTGGCTTCAGTGAAGTGCATCGGTCGGCTGAAGCCACCTTTCCAAGGCGCGTCGCCAAGAAGAGCAGGTATTGTTGGCGCGACGCTAAAAAGGCGCGGCAGTATAACCCGGCACGGTGGCCGATACACCCGACTATGGTCAAACTGTCGCCGGCATGATTCCCTGTGCGGGCCTTTTTGATTCGAGAGTATCCATGCCTGAACTGCACGTCGGCGAACGCCACTGGTCGGTATCCACCGGCAGCAACCTGTTGGACGCCTTGAACCAGGCGGGTGTGGCCGTGCCCTACAGTTGCCGGGCGGGCAGTTGCCACGCCTGTCTGGTGCGTTGCCTGGGTGAGGTGGAGGACGCGCAGCCCGATGCCCTGAGCCCGGCGCAACGCCAGGATGGCTGGCGCCTGGCGTGCCAGTGCCAAGTGACGGGGGATGTGCGGGTTGAAGCGTTTGACCCGCTGCGTGAGGGTTTGCCGGCCCAGGTGGTGGGGGCCGATTGGCTGAACGCGACGGTGTTGCGCCTGCGCCTGCAACCGGAGCGTGGTTTGCGCTATCGGGCCGGCCAGCATCTGGTGCTGTGGGCGGGGCAGGTGGCGCGGCCGTATTCCCTGGCGAGCCTGCCCCAGGAGGATGCTTTTCTGGAGGTTCATATCGATTGCCGTCTGCCCGGTGAATTCTGCGATATGGCCCGACAGATGCGGGTCGGCGACCGTCTGCGCCTGGGCGAATTGCGTGGCGGTGCGCTGCAATACGACCCTGACTGGCAATCCCGGCCGCTCTGGCTGCTGGCGTCCGGCACCGGCCTGGGGCCGCTGTGGGGCGTGCTGCGTGAGGCGTTGCGCCAGGATCATCAGGGGGCCATTCGCGTCATTCACCTGGCCCACGATGCCGATGGCCATTACCTGGCCGAACCCTTGTCGGCGCTGGCCGCCAGCCATCCCAACCTTACGGTGGAGTTGTGGACCGCGGCGCAGTTGAGCCAGGCATTGACGCAACTGCGGGTGGTTTCGCGGCAAACGCTGGCCTTGCTCTGCGGGCATCCTGCCAGCGTCGAAGCCTTTTCCAAGCGCTTGTTCCTTGCGGGGCTGCCGCGCAATCAACTGCTGGCCGATGTGTTCCTACCCCGAGGTTGAGCGCTGACTGTCCGAGCGCAGGCTTTGCGAGTTTACGCGATTAACTGTGAGAGGGGGCTTGCCCCCGATGAGGCCTGACGGTTCAACACCTCAACCGGCATTTGAAATGCAAAAAGCCCTGCCATTCTCATGGCAGGGCTTTTGTTTTTTCAGCGTGTCACTCAGACCTGCGGGTCGCCCACGTGCAGGATCTTCATGCCATTGGTGCCACCGGTGGTGTGGTAGCTGTCGCCCTTGGTCAGGATGACCCAGTCGCCTTTCTCTACGACGCCGCGTTTAACCAATTCATCGATAGCCTTCTGGCTGACTTCGTTCGGTGCCAGCGAAGCCGGATCGAACGGAATGGTGTACACGCCACGGAACATCGCCGCGCGGGCCTGGGCTTCGCGGTGAGGAGTGAACGCGTAGATCGGTACCGACGAACGGATGCGCGACATGATCAACGGCGTGTAGCCACTTTCGGTCAGGGCGATGATCGCTTTGACGCCCGGGAAATGGTTGGCGGTGTACATCGCTGCCAGGGCGATGCTCTGGTCGCAGCTTTCGAACTCTTTGCCGATACGGTGGCTGGAGGTCTTGCTGGTCGGGTGCTTCTCGGCGCCGAGGCAGATACGCGCCATGGCCTGCACGGCTTCCAGCGGATACGGGCCCGCGGCGCTTTCCGCCGAGAGCATCACGGCGTCGGTGTAGTCGAGCACGGCGTTGGCCACGTCGGATACTTCGGCGCGGGTGGGCATCGGGTTCTGGATCATCGACTCCATCATCTGGGTCGCCACGATCACCGCTTTGTTGTGACGGCGTGCGTGCAGGATGATCTTTTTCTGGATACCGATCAGCTCGGCGTCGCCGATTTCCACGCCCAGGTCACCACGGGCAACCATCACCGCGTCGGAGGCCTTGATCAGGCCGTCGAGGGTTTCGTCATTGGCCACGGCTTCGGCGCGTTCGATCTTCGCCACCAGCCAGGCGGTACCGCCGGCTTCGTCGCGCAGTTTGCGGGCGTATTCCATGTCGGCGGCGTCGCGTGGGAAGGACACGGCGAGGTAGTCCACTTCCATTTCAGCGGCGAGCTTGATGTCGGCCTTGTCTTTTTCGGTCAGGGCCGGCGCCGTCAGGCCACCACCGCGACGGTTGATGCCTTTGTGGTCGGACAGCGGGCCGCCGATGATCACGGTGCAGATCAGCTCGGTGCCGGTGGCGGTGTCGACGCGCATGACCACACGGCCATCATCGAGCAGCAATTCGTCACCGACGCCACAATCCTTGACCAGGTCCGGGTAGTCGATACCCACGACTTGCTGGTTGCCTTCGGTCAGCGGGTGGCTGGTGGAGAAGGTGAAGGTGTCACCGATCTTCAGCTCGATCCGCTTGTTGGCAAATTTGGCGATACGGATTTTCGGGCCTTGCAGGTCACCCAGCAGTGCGACGAAGCGGCCGTGCTTGGCGGCCAGGTCACGCACCAGTTTGGCGCGAGCCTTGTGCTCGTCCGGGGTGCCGTGGGAGAAGTTCAGACGGGCAACGTCCAAACCAGCCAGAATCAGCTGTTCGAGGACTTCCGGCGAGTTGCTGGCCGGGCCAAGGGTGGCGACGATTTTGGTACGACGGACGGACATGCACAGACTCCTGAGTTCAAGCGCTGGGGAAGGCTACTATGCTCTTTCGTTGTAGTCATTGTTCGTTTGCACTACTTATTGACGATTGAGTTGTTTCGCGGCGGCTGAAAAAAACCAACGTCCTTGAAGATTTTCGACGAGGGGTCGATATATTGCTCAAGACAGGAGAACCCTCATGCGAATTTTGCTTATTGCCGCCCTGGCCGTCAGTGCGGTCGGCTGCACCCGCTGGTCGATGGACCATCATTTGAACAACGCCTATCGTGCCTACAAGGTCGGTGATTGTGAGCGCGTCACCCTGGAGTTGTCCCAGGTGGACCGTGAAAGCCGTAGCCGCCGTTACGTGCAACCGGAGGTTTCGATGCTGCGCGGGCAGTGTCTCGAAAGACAGAAGCTGTTCGTCGATGCGGTCCAGACCTACCAGTTCATCATCAATCAGTACCCGTCGAGCGAGTACGCTTACCGCGCCCGTGCGAGACTGGATACCCTGCAACAGCTGGGACATTATGGCGGGGCAAGCGTCGCTCAGCCGCGTCCGGCCTCTTTGTGAGGCTATTCGTCGTTTTATAAGTGGCCCGTTGCCAGTCTTGGGCTATTCTTCGAGTATTGGTTTGTACAACTTTATAGTCGAACAAATGCAAGGCCCGGATTCGGCAGATGTCTGGTGGCAAAACGTAGTGCGTTGTCACACCGAGATCCAGGGAGAGCGAGCGTATGCTCGTTCCGAATCACTGGCACGGCCGAAGTCATGGCCCACGGATGGCGATCTCAGCATGTTTACCGACCGACGGATCGAGCGGCATCAACTCACTTGTTTCCTGCAAGTGTTTAACCGTATCACCGACAAGCCCATCGGCTTTTTGGGCAATGTTTCGCAAGACGGGCTGATGTTGATCAGCCAGTTGCCGATGATGGTGGGCGTTGACTTCGAGCTGCGCTTGAAGCTTCCCGAAGCTGACGGAAGTTTTCGTCCGATCGATATCACCGCGAGCTGTCTGTGGAGCCGTGAAGATATCAATCCCCAGCATTACGACTCAGGGTTCAGCGTGCTTGAGGCGTCCGAAGACTATAAGCAACTGATCGGCGCGTTGCTGCATTACTTCAGCTTTGATCCTTTGCGGGCCCTTTCTGGATAACACCGGACTCGCCCTGCCGTGGCCGGGCGTTGTTTCTTACAATACCCCGGCTTTTTTCCATCCCAGGTAGCGTGTGACCAGCGCCGCGCCCATGTCTGACGGCAAGGTATCCAATACCGACAAGCCGTGAGCGGCCAGGCGGTCATGCAGTTCATCCCGCGCATTGAGGTAATCGACGGTGCCGCTGTAGGCCAAGGCTTCGGGCAAGGTTTGCACGGGGGCCTGGCGCAGGTGATCGAGTACTTCCTCGCGCAGGCTGGCGACCATCACCCTATGGTGCCGGCTGATGCGCTTGACCGCGGTAAGCAGCGCTTCATCGTCCTCATCACGCAGGTTGGTCACCACAATCACCAATGCCCGACGTTTTTGCCGTGCCAACAGTTGGCTTGCCGCGGCTTGGTAGTCGGCCGTTCGGCGCGTGGTGTCCAGGTCGTAGACCGTGTTGAGCAACACGTTCAATTGGCTGCTGCCCTTGACCGGCGCCAGATAGCGCGGCTCGTCGGCGGCAAAGGTACACAGGCCCACGGCATCACCCTGACGCAAGGCGACATAGCTGAGCAGCAGGCAGGCGTTGAGGGCATGGTCAAAATGCGACAGCTCGTCATCCTGGCTGCGCATGCGTCGGCCGCAATCAAGCATGAACACGATCTGTTGGTCGCGTTCATCCTGGTATTCACGGGCAATGGGTGTGCGTTGCCGCGCGGTGGCTTTCCAATCGATTTGCCGCAGGCTATCGCCTTCGCGAAATTCGCGCAGTTGATGAAACTCCAGCCCAAGCCCCCGCCGTTGGCGTTGACGTACCCCAAGCTGGCTCAACCAGTTATCCACGCCCAACAGTTGAGCACCGTACAGGCGGGCGAAATCCGGGTAGACGCGGGTGGCATCCTTGACCTCGATCACGCGCCTTGCCGACCACAACCCCAATGGGCTGGGCAGGTGGATTTCGCAGCGGCTGAACTCGAAATGCCCACGTCGCAAGGGCCGCAAACGATAGCCAAGCTCACTGCGTTCACCGGGACGCAGTTGGATGGACTGCGGCATGCTCTCTACGCTCAGCCCGTCCGGGACGTGATCGAACACCTGCACCGTCACGGGCTGTGGGGACGTGTGCTCCACCGCAAGGCGCACTTCGCCCCAGCGCCCCAGTGCCAGGCTGCCCGGTAACTGCCGATGCACCTGCGGGGATGCACGACGGCGCAACCGCAGGGCGTCCAGCAGGGCGAGCAGCAACAGTGCCAGGAGCAAGCCCCACACCACCGAGTGCAAGGTATCGGGCACCTTGAACTGCAAGGCTTCGGCAGCGCCCAACAGAATGCTCAAGCCCAGCAGCACACCAAGCCAGATCAACAGCAAGCGGGTCGGTTTCATGGGCGTGTCATTGCCGAGGCGCCGGAATCTGATCCAGCATCTGCTTGAGTACCTGATCGACCTCCAGCCCATCGATGTCCAACTCCGGCGCGATACGTACGCGATGGCGCAGTACCGCCAGGGCACATCCCTTGATGTCGTCAGGCGTAACAAATGCGCCACCGCGCAACAACGCGCGGGCGCGGGCGCCGCGTACCAGGTCGATGGACGCGCGTGGTCCGGCGCCGATGGCCAGTCCTGGCCAACTGCGGGTAGCTCGCGCCAGGCGTACGGCGTAGTCGAGCACGTGTTCATCCAGGGCCAGCGCACTGGCGACCTGTTGCAGTTGCAGCACGTCCTCGGCCTGCAGCACGGTGCGCAGCGGCTGCACATCCAGCATGTCGGCGCGTGATGAGCGCGTCACTTCGCGCACCATTTCCAGTTCCTGTCGGGCATCGGGATAATCCATGCGCACCTTGAGCATGAAACGGTCCAGTTCCGCTTCGGGCAGAGGGTAGGTGCCTTCCTGCTCGATGGGGTTCTGGGTGGCCAGCACCATGAAGGGTTGGTCGATGGGCAGCGCCTCGCCTTCGAGGGTGACTTGTCGTTCCTGCATGGCTTCCAGCAGGGCCGCCTGGGTCTTGGCCGGCGCCCGATTGATTTCGTCGGCCAGCAACAGGTGAGTGAATACCGGCCCTTTGCGCAACTTGAACTGTTCCGAGTGCAGGTCGTACACGGCATGGCCGGTTACATCGCTGGGCATCAGGTCCGGGGTGAACTGGATTCGCGCGAAGTCTCCGTCGAAGCAGCGGGCCAGGGCACGCACCAGCAGGGTCTTGCCCAGTCCGGGCACGCCTTCGAGCAATACATGGCCGCCGGCGATCAGTGCGGTGAGTACATCATCAATCACCAGGTCTTGCCCGATCACCGCCTTGCGCAACTCAATGCGCAGGGCCTGTGCCTGCTGGGTGGCGCGTTGCAACGTGTCGTCGGTCAAGGCGGTAGCGCTGGAAAAATCACTCATAAGGCATTCCTGAGGGTTTGCAGGCACGCCACCTGTCGGCTGAAGTCGGCGCTGGACAGCCGCTTTTCCGGGAGTGGGCCGAGGGCCTGGCTGATGATATGAGAGGGTTGGTGCGTCAGGTGTTCAAGCACGCGCCACTGTTCTGTATTGTCGAGGTGCTCAAAACCGGGGTGGCGGCGCCGCGCGGCGCGCTGGATATCACGTTGCAGCGCGTGCAACAGCGTGCCTTGGCCGTTGCGCCGCAGCAGGAAGTCGGCGCTGGCTTTCAAGTGTTCCTGCAACTGTCGGCGGGCCCTGGAGGCGGGCGCCTGGATCGGGCCCTGCCGCATGCCTGCGTGCCAGAGAGCCAGAGCGATCAGGGCAATGAGCGCGACCAGTGCCTGGGGGAAATAACGTACCAGCAGGGTGAACAGATCGTCGACGTCGCTGTTGAACAGCAAGGTCACGGCAGTTCCCTGGTTCAGGTACCACAGCAGCCAGGCATTATCGTGTTTGCCGATGTCCGGTGTTTTCCACAAGTCACTGTCGGTGATCACGGTGACGCGACCGTTCCCGACCTCGAGTTGCATCAGGTGGCTCGACTGGGCGCTATTGGCCGAAAACTGTGCCAGGTGCCCGGGGTCTATGAGGTTGAAGTCGGTGTCAAAGCTGAAGTAGGCCGGGGCGGTTTCGTTGTCGACATAGAGTTTGGTCAGGTCCGGCGCGTTCTTTTTACGCGCCGGGACGGGTTCTTCGGGTTCGTCACTCAAGGCCTGGTGGATATTCAGGCGATCGAGCAGCAAGTCACCGCTCTTGCCGGTTTCTTCGTCCCATAGTGCCTCCGCCACCACTAACAGGTGACCGCCGGATTTGGCCCAGTCCAGCAGTTGGCCCACCTGACGTGGCGACAGGTTGCTTCGTTCGCCCAGCAGCAAAAGGCTATTACCCTTGGATGCAAGGGTGTCCAGATGGGCAAGGCTATTGGCATGCTCCACGCTCAGGCCTTGCTGGCGCAGGAAGTGCTCGGCCGCGAGGTAAGGGTTGGCCAGTGCTTGGGGCGCTGGGCCTCTGTCGACCACGACGTCGTACGGAATCGCGTTGCGCCAGGCATAAAAGCCGCCCGCTCCGAGCAGGCACGCCAGTATTAACAGTACCCACGGCAATGGCCGGTTCATTGAGTGCCCCCCGAACTGAACAGGGCGCGCCAATCGCTGCATAGTTTTTGTTGGGCGGAGGCGGGAGGGAGGTGATGGCCATAGGCAAGGTTTTGCCAGTGTCGGGTCAGTTCATCACTGAAGGCCAGCAATGGCGGTAGCTGCAGTTGGTGCACGCGTTCCAGTACCTGCCCCTCGGTGTCGGCGCTTTTAAGCGGCACGTTGTAATCATGCAATAGGCGGCTGAGCAGACCGCGGTACAAAAGACCAAGGGCTTCCCGTGGCTGGGTGGTCCAGAGGTGTTCCGCTGCGCTGGCGATATCCAGAGGCAAGGTTTCTGTGCCCAGTTCCAGGCCGAAGAGTTGCGCAGGTACCTGTCGGGTCTGTTCAGGCTTGCGTGGCCCTCGTCGACTGACAAACGTGCGCAGCCAATCGCGATAGCGCCACACCAGCAGGGCGATGCCGCCCACCAGTAGACTCCACAGCACGACTTCCAGGCCGCGTGCGACGTGTTTGAAGGCATCGCTGTTGAGGTTGTCCAGTAGGGATTGAAGCCAGGCCGGTAGCTTTCCGTCACTGTGGACCTTGTTTTTTTTCACCGTGGTTTTTTGTTCTTCGCCGAACCGGTAGCGGGTAACGGTTTCCGGATTTTTAAAGGGCGGCTTTTCCAGCAATGACTTGATCGATTGTCTGGAGTCCTGGGTGCTCAAGGGTTTGGTTTCAGCGGCCATTGCGGGCGTTACGAATGGCTGTAGCGTCAGCCCGATCACCAGCAATAAAAGCGCCACCCCGCTGCTCAGACGCTGGCGCAGGTGCCGGAATACCAGCTCAAGATCCCATGCCTCGAGCACGGTGCGTCGATTGAGATAGAGGCTGAAACCGCAGGCGACATAGATGGGCTCCCAAAACACCAGGATCAAGGCGTAGAACGCATTGCTAAGGTGTGACAGCCAAAGCACTTCGGCATTCGCCGCCAGCGCCAGACGTTGCCAGTCCCAATCCAGTTCAAGTTGCTGTGGAATGAGCAGATAGAACAGCGCCAGGCAGCCGAACCAGAGCCCGCTTTCCAGATGCACACCGACGATCGTCAGCCAGCGTGCGGCCCCCGCGTTACGTTGTTGCAACACGCCCAGGCGTTTTTGACGCGCCTCGCCGTCCAGGCCCTCAAGCTGGCTGACCGGCATCACGAAGCTGCGGCTGAGGCTCAGTCGCCGCCAGGTCAGGCTGGCCAGCAATTGGCCTTTAAGCAGGCGTGGCCACTGGCGCACGGCCTGCTTGAGGCTGGGTGTTTCGCCGAACAGCGCCTTGGACAGGATATACAGAGGCAAGCGCTCGAATGCCGGTTTGAACCACCAGAACAGGAACATGGCCATGGAGGGATATTTCCACAACAGCGCAGTGAGCAAGGCAAATACCGGCAAGGTCACCAGTGCCCAACTGCCCATCAGCAGCACACGATATTCACGGGCCATCAGTGCGCCCAGATCCATGGCTTCCCAGGCAGTGCGCGGCCTGATCACCACGCTCGCATCACTCAGGCGCATGGCGGGTCCGTCCGGCAAGGGTCAGGTAGGCGCCCACCAGTATCCACAGTGCGGCCCCTACCAGGTATTTGACCCCCGGAGCGATCTGTGTGGTGGAGGACCAATAGGCTTCGATAAACGCTGCGATCAGCAGGAACAGCATGACACCGCATAGCAATTGCACACTTTTATGGGCGGCGAGCCGCAGGGATTCACCTCGCGTCAACTGCCCCGGTGCGATCAGCGCCCAGCCCAGTTGCAGGCCGGCGGCGCCGGCGAGGGCGATGGCCGTCAGTTCAAAGGCACCATGACCGATGACAAATGACCAGAAGGTCTGCCCATAGCCGATTTCGGTCAGGTGCCCGGAGATCGCGCCGATGATCAACCCGTTGAAAATCAGGAAAAACACACTGCCCAGGCCAAATAGCAAACCGGCGGCGAACGTTTGGAAGGCGATGCCGATGTTATGCATCACGTAATAGCCGAACATCATCCAGTCTTCGCTTGATGCGCGTTCGGCGGCGCGGCCCAGGCGACTGGCATCGGGATCGTACATGGCCTGCATTTCGGCAACCTGCGAGGGGCTGACGATGCTGTAGATCAGGTCGGGAAACAGGTAGACCAGCAGGGCGATCCCCAGCAGGCTGCCAAAGAACAGCAGGCTGGCGGCCAATACGAAAAGATACTGCTCGCGCACCAGCCGTGGGAAACCCGCCAGCAGGAAGCTCAGCACGTTCGCCGCCAACTGGCCACGATGTCGATACAGTTGTTGGTGGCCGCGCAGTGCCAGTTGTTGCAGCGGGTCAACCAGATAACTGCTATAGCCGCGCTCCTGGGCCAGGGCCAGGTGCTGGCACAACCGCCGGTATTGATGCGGGAAGTCTGCACTGTCACCGGCCTTGGCTTTACCTTGTTCCAGCTGCTGGAGCTGTTCGGCAAAGGCTTGCCATTGCGGTTGGTGGCGACTTTCGAAAAGACTTTGTTTCATGTCGGCCCCAACAGGCCACGGGCCACGCCATTGAGCTGTTCCACGGCGCGTGCCGGTGAAACCTGCAAGGGGGTCGCCAGGATCGAGGCCAACTCGTGCGTGCGCTCGGCAGACAGTTCGCCCTGGCGTTCGGCGAAGGCCAGGATCGCCCGCTGCTCGCTCAGTTCCAGGGCAAAAGGCAGTCGCAGGGCTTTGGCTTGAGGCACTTGCGGGCGCGCCAGCGGGAGTTCGCGGTAGACCACAAGGGTGCCTGCCGCGAGGTCGCCAAGGCGTTTGAAATGAGGATGCTGCAGGCAACTGATTGAGCCGAGGAAGTAGCCGAAAGGCAACATGTCGACAAACCGCAGCAGGTTACGGATGAGCGATGCGGACCAGCCGATGGGCGTGCCGTCGTCCTGTACCACGCGCAACCCCATGACCTGTTTGCCCGGCGAACAGCCTTGATTGAGTACTTCGAACAACACCATGTACCACCAGCTGACCAGGAACAGCAGCAGCGAGCCCAGGCCTATGCCGATGTTGCCGAGCAATGCCAAGGGCACCAGCAGGACGCCCATGAGCACGCCGCGCGCGCCCAGATCGAAGGTAAAGGCCAGCGCGCGCGGAACCAGGCCGGCCGGGCGCAGTGGCAGGTCGATTCCCTCCGGGGTTTCGATCTGGTAGCGGGTGTCCAATGGGGCTGATGGCATCGCGATCCTTGGCAGTGCAGAGCGGCTGGGAGATACGGATGCTATCAGTGTCGGCGGTGGAATCAATCATTCAAGTTTTTGCTGGATGTTTGTACAGTTTAATTGAGGCTGGCCCCTGACGCTGTTCAGCGCCTAGACTCTGTCGATCTTCAGTACAGGAACAGCCCGTGACCTCCATTTTCTGGTACGACTATGAAACCACCGGCATTAACCCGCGCAATGATCGTCCTCTTCAGGTAGCCGGAATTCGTACCGATCTCGAACTCAACGAGATCGGCCCCCCGGTCAATCTCTATTGCCGTCCCAGCGACGATATCCTGCCCCACCCCGCCGCGTGTGCGATCACCGGCATCACGCCCGGCGTACTCGACGAAAAGGGCCTGGCCGAGGCCGATTTCATGACTCGGGTTCATGCCGAGCTGGCCGCTCCGGGGACGTGTGGTGCCGGCTACAATACCTTGCGATTTGACGATGAAATGACGCGCTACAGCCTGTATCGCAATTTTTTCGACCCCTATGCGCGGGAGTGGCAAGGGGGAAACAGCCGGTGGGACTTGATTGACGTGGTGCGTACCGCCTACGCCCTGCGTCCGGAGGGCATCGAATGGCCGCAGCAGGACGGGTGCGTGACGCTCAAGCTTGAGCGCCTGACTGCCGCGAACGCCATCGACCATGGCCAGGCCCACGATGCGTTGTCCGACGTGCGCGCCACGATCGCCCTGGCTCGGCTGGTTCGCGAGAAACAACCCAGGCTCTACGACTGGCTGTTTCAACTGCGCAGCAAACAACGGGTGATGGATCAGGTGCGCCTGCTGCAACCGATGGTACATATCTCCGGACGTTTTTCCGCCGAGCGTCATTACCTGGGCGTGGTGCTGCCCCTGGCCTGGCACCCGCGCAACCGCAATGCGCTGATTGTCTGCGACCTTGGGCTCGACCCTCAGGGGCTGCTGGACACCGATGCCGAAACCCTGCGTCAGCGGCTCTACACCCGTCGTGATGACCTGGCCGAAGGGGAGCTGCCCGTCCCGCTCAAGTTGGTGCATGTCAACCGTTGCCCGGTGGTGGCGCCTTTGAGCGTATTGCGGGCTGAAGACCGTGAACGCCTACAATTGGACATGGCTGTTTATCAGGCGCGAGCACTGCGGCTAACTGACGCACAGGAACTTTGGCGCGATAAATTGGCGGCCATTTATGCGCAGGAAGAATTTGCGGCGAATGCGGACCCGGAACAGCAGCTCTACGATGGTTTTATCGGTGATCGCGATCGACGCTTATGCGAACAAGTCCGAATGGCTGAGCCATCGCAGTTAGCTCGCGCGCAGTGGCCCTTTGATGATCATCGCCTGCCTGAATTATTATTTCGCTACCGCGCGCGTAACTTCCCCGATACGTTGGACAGCGAGGAGCAACAACGTTGGAAACTTTTCTGTCAGCAACGTTTGTCAAATCCCGAGTGGGGCGCGCCGAATACCCTTGAGGCATTTAAGCAGGCCCGGCTGGAGTTGGCGGTTAGTGCGACGCCGTTTCAGCAGCAGGTGTTGGGGCAGTGGCAGGAATATGCCGATTCTTTGGCGGCCCGTTTGAATCTCTAATCAGGCCTGCAGAATAGACAGGCAATAAAAAACGCCAGCAAGCTGGCGTTTTTAATATGTTGCGTATCCGCGTCGGCTTAGCCCAGCAGGGTAGCCCAGCCTTCAACCACGTCACCGCCCCACTTGGCTTTCCACTCTTTCAGGGTTTTGTGGTTGCCACCCTTGGTTTCAATCACTTCGCCGTTGTGCGGGTTCTTGTACTGCTTGACCTTGCGAGCGCGCTTGGTGCCGGTAGTTTTCACGGCGCCACGAGGTGCTTTAACTTTCGACTCTGGATCCAGCAGCGCAATGATGTCGCGCAGGGACTTGGAGTATTCACCCATGAGGGTGCGCAATTTACCTTCGAATTCCAGCTCGGTTTTCAGTTTGTCGTCTTGGGACAGGTTCTTCAAACGGGCTTGCAGCTCTTTGATAGCTTCTTCGGTGGCACGGTATTCGTTGATCAGGGACATGTGGACTACCTTATGGAGAGCGCTGATTGGACAGTGAACGTTGGCTAATAATAGTCAGGCAGTTTCCTCAAGTAAACATTTAAGGCCGCATTTATGTGAATTAGGTTGAATGTTTGCGGCAAATCCCTGCGACCTCGTTAATTACAACGGTGTAGAACGAAACATAATCTCGCGGGAAATCACCACACGCCTGGAAGGACACAGTAGCGTCATATAAGGGCGGTAAAACCCTGGGCGATTAAGGGGCAATGCACGCGTCCCCGATCAGAATAAGCGCGAACGAATACTGCAGTTTTCCTGCGCAATCGCTAGAATGGCGGCCTTTGCGAAGTTCTGGAGTTTTCCCCTAATGCGCACTTTTCGGCTGGTGATTGCTTGCCCGGACCGGGTCGGCATCGTTGCCAAGGTCAGTAACTTTCTGGCCTCCCATAACGGTTGGATCACCGAAGCGAGCCATCACTCGGACAATCTGAGTGGTTGGTTCTTCATGCGTCACGAAATTCGTGCCGACACGTTGCCCTTTGGTCTTGAGGCCTTCCGCGAGGCGTTTGCGCCGATTGCCGAAGAGTTTTCGATGACCTGGCACATCACTGACACCGAGCAGAAAAAGCGCGTGGTATTGATGGCCAGCCGCGAATCCCACTGCCTGGCTGACTTGCTGCACCGCTGGCACAGCGATGAGTTGGACTGCGAGATCGCCTGCGTCATCTCCAACCATGACGACCTGCGCAGCATGGTCGAGTGGCACGGCATTCCTTACTACCACATACCGGTCGACCCACAGGACAAGGAGCCGGCGTTCGCCGAGGTGTCCCGTCTGGTCAAGCAGCATGAAGCCGATGTGGTCGTACTGGCGCGCTACATGCAGATCCTGCCTCCGCAGTTGTGCCGTGAATACGCGGGCAAGGTGATCAACATTCACCACAGCTTCCTGCCGTCGTTCGTAGGCGCCAAGCCTTATCACCAGGCGTCCCTGCGTGGCGTCAAGCTGATCGGTGCGACCTGCCACTACGTGACCGAGGAGCTGGACGCCGGCCCGATCATCGAGCAGGACGTGGTACGTGTCAGCCATAGCGACAGTATCGAAGACATGGTGCGTTTCGGCCGTGACGTCGAAAAAATGGTGCTGGCCCGCGGCCTGCGTTACCACCTGGAAGATCGCGTACTGGTGCACGGCAACAAGACCGTGGTGTTCTGATCGACACCTGTTGAACAATCAAGGGCCTGGGCGTTAAATCGCTTCAGGCCCTTTTTTTCACTGCATGGCAGGACCGCGCAATGACCGACCCTCTCGATAAAGCCACCGCCAAGGCGCCCGCGACGTTGGGGGAAGGATGCCTGAGCCGATATGACCCGGATGCACTGGATGCCGAGGACGGTACCGAGTTTCCGGGCGCCGCCCAATTGTGGGAGCAATTGCAGGAGACGGACAACCCTCCAAGTGCATAGGTATCTACACAACTGCTTGCTCTTGCTCCTAGGCTGTTGCTCTGGCTCTGGCTCTGGCTCTGGCTCTGGCTCTGGCTCTGGCTCTGGCTCTGGCTCTGGCTCTGGCTCTGGCTCTGGCTTTTGATCTTGATCTTGATTTCAGGCGCCCCGTCAAACACGCTGGCCGAACGCAGGCTTGAATCCGTGGGTAACCCGGCAGGGCGGCGGCCCACGGATTCAAGCCTGTGTTCGGGCACACCGAGCCTAAGCGAGGTGCCGAGTGTTGGGGCAAGAGCATTTGGTTACTTTGCCGCTTTCGTGTACGCAAAGTGACACGCCGTAAGGGCGTAACCCTAAGTGGCCGTTACCGCAGCAACGGATATGTACTCGGTCTAATCCAACATCCTGGTCGGCTGTCAGGCCGCCATCGGGGGCAAGCCCCCTCGCCACAGGTTCAACCTACTACACGAGAGGTGTAGATACCCAAGTGCCGGCCAAGGATTGACCCCCTTCACGCCGTGACCCCTTGGCTCAAGGTTGCGCCGCCAGCCAGGCGGCTTTGGTCTGCGGAATTCGTCCAGCCTTCAGCAACCGCTTCAAGGTGTCGAACCAATAGCGTCGGGAAAATTCGTGGCGCATATCGACCGGGTGCAGTCCCAAGCGAATCACCGGAGCGGCCCGCCAACGCGCTTCCCGGTAGTCGCTGATCACTTTGGACATGCCTCTGCGCCAGGCACTGCGGGCGCTCCAGACCAGGCCGGGTGCGTCGATGCGGCTGAAGTCGGGCAGCCGATACAGGTGCTGCGGGTCGCTGGTGTAGCAAAACGGCAATTGGCGCAATGCCTCACGGGTGCCTTGGCTCATTAGCCAGGCGGGCGCGACAAACCCCTGCAACGGCCAGTCGTTGCGGCGAAATACCTCAATCCCCGCACACAGACGCTGCAGTGCCTGGGCCTGTGACAGTTGATAGAACTCGCCCTCATGGGTGTAGATCCGGCGCATGAACCAGTCCCTGGCCGTGCGCGGGGCGGGCTGGTCGTCGCGATGGTAGTAGCCGTGCAACGCCAGTTCGTCGCCTCTGGCAACCCGGCCATCCAGCAGCCGACGGAAATCGCCGTGAGCGGCCAGGGCGTCGTGTTGGTGGAAGTCGGGCACCACCAGCCAGGTGATCGGTACAGGGCCGAGCGTATCGACAGCCTCGACAAACGGGCGATAGTCGGTCCAGTTGTGCGGCGCCACATCGTGCAGCACCAACAGCACCGAGCGCTCAGCCATGGGCGAGCATGGGGGTGTGGCTGCCTGTGACCGCGTGGTAGTGCCCAAGCAGGCTGTCGACCACCGTATCCCACGCATACCGCCGTTCTACGTGATCCCTGGCCTGCGCGCCCAAGCGGCGGCTGTCGGTGCTGAACAGTTCGCGCACCGCGTTGGCCATCGCCTGTGGGTTGTTGGGCGCACACAACAGGCCGCAGCGTTCATCGACAATTTCATTGAAGGCACCGGCGGCCACGGCGATCACCGGTATGCCACAGGCCATGGCCTCCAGAATGACCAGGCCAAAGGTTTCCTGGTCGCCGGCATGCAGCAGCGCATCGGCACTGGCCATCAACCGGGCGACATGCGGGGCGGGGCGGAAGCTATCGATCACGCTGACGTTGTCCGGCACGTTGTTCGGCATGCCGGAGCCCACCAGCAGCAAGTGATAGCGGTCACCCAGGCGTTTCATGCAGTTGAGCAACACCGGCAGGTTCTTCTCTTTTGAACCGCGCCCGGCAAAAATCAGCAGACGCGTGTCCTCGTTGATGCCCAATTCTGCGCGCAGTCCAGGGTCGCGCGCGTCCGGCGTGAAGGTGTGCAGATCCACGCCCAGCGGCTGCACGAAGACATTTCTCACGCCAAGGCCCACGAGTTTGTCGGCCATGACCTGGCTAGGGGCCAGTACGCGGTCGAAATTCCCATAGAGTTTGCCGACGTACGCCTCGACATTCGGCGCAAACCAGGGCCCCATCCGGTTGCTCACCAGCAGGGGCAGGTCGGAGTGATAAAACCCGATGACCGGCACATCCCGTTGGCGCCGAGCATCCAATGCGGCCCAGGCAGTCAGGTAAGGATCGCCCACTTCTATAAGGTCGGGCTGTAGATCACGCAGGACGTTTCGCCATGGCGCCAGCCGCAGTGGGAAACGATAGCCCTTGCCGAAGGGTAGGGGAGGCGAGGGCACGGTGAATATCCCATCGTGTTCGCCAAACTGTGCGCCTGGGATCAACAGGCTGTGGCGGATACCGGACTTGAGCGCCAGACGCCGGTGCTTGGCATCCAGGTAGGTGCGCACGCCGCCGCTGGCCGGGGCGTAGAACATGGTTATGTCAGCGATATGCACGATGAACGTCCCTCCGATCCATTGCTCTCCTTACGTGGACCTTCGGTAAGAATAGATGTTCGGTTGGCGTTCATCGCAGGGCGTCAGTGCAGGCGCCGGACCGGCGCCTGCGGTGGATCAGATCCGGAAACTGCCCACCAGTTGCTTCAAGCGCGAGGCTTGGCGCTCAAGGTCGGCGCAGGCGCGCAGGGTCGACTGCAGGTTTTCCACGCCTTCCTGGTTCAGGGTGTTGATCTCGGTGATGTCCATATTGATCGACTCCACCACTGAGGTTTGCTCTTCGGTGGCGGTCGCGACCGATTGGTTCATGCCGTCGATCTCGCCAATGCGCTGGGTCACGCTGTTCAGGCGCTCCCCGGCCAGGTTGGCGATCTCCACGCTGTCGTGGCTGTGGCGCTGGCTTTCCCCCATGGTGCTCACGGAGTCGCGGGCACCGACTTGCAGCTCCTCAATCATGGTTTGCACCTGTTGCGCCGATTCCTGGGTGCGATGGGCCAGGTTGCGCACTTCATCGGCGACCACGGCGAAACCACGCCCGGCCTCGCCCGCCCGCGCAGCCTCGATGGCGGCATTCAGCGCCAGCAGGTTGGTTTGCTGGGAGATGCTGGTAATCACCTCAAGAATCTGGCCGATGTTCACCGTCTTGCTGTTAAGTGCTTCGATATTGCTGCTGGAGGCGCTGATCATCGCGGACAGCTGGGTCATCGCCTTGATATTGCGCTCTACCACCTGTTGCCCATCTTCGGCCAGTTGGCGGGCATCGCTGGCCTGATTGGACGCCTGTGCCGCATTGCGCGCAATTTCCTGCGCGGCGGCGCCCAGTTCATTGATCGCGGCCGCGACGCTGTTGGTGCGGTTGGCTTGCTCATCGGAGTTGACCATCGAGGAATTGGACGCGCTGACGACGCGCAGTGCCACTTCGTTGACTTGCTCCGTGGCCGAGGACACCTCGCGGATGGAGGTATGAATACGTTCCACGAAGCTGTTGAACGCGTCACCCAAGGTGCCGAACTCGTCATGATTCTGGATGGCCAGGCGGCGCGTCAGGTCACCCTCGCCATCGGCGATGTCCTGCATGGCGCGGGTCATCAGGTGCAGCGGTTGCAGCAGGACGCGGATCAGCATGCCCAGCAGCGCGATGATGATCACGACCGCGATCACGGTGGCAATCACCGCTGATGTGCGGAATTTGCTGAGCATTGCGTAGGCTTCGTCCTTGTCCACCGATACCCCCAGGTACCAGTTCACCGAGGGCAGGCCTTTGATCTGTGTGAATGTGACGATGTTGTCTTTGCCGTTGGCCTGGACTTCGCTGAAGTCGCTGCTGATTTTCGGAGTGTTCTTCGGATACACATCGGCGAGGGTCTTCATCACCAGGTTCTTGTCCGGGTGGACCAGCACTTTGCCGTCGGCACTCACCAGGAACGCGTAGCCCATGCCGCCAAACTTCAGCGCGCCGATGTTATCCACCAGGGTTTGCAGGCTGAGGTCGCCGCCGACCACGCCCACGGCCTCGCTGGCCCGGGTGCTTGGGGTTGCGATGGAGATGATCAGTTTGCCGGTGGCGGCGTCGATGTAGGGTTCGGTCAGCGTTGAGCCATTGCTGGCCTGGGCGCCTTTGTACCAGGGACGAACGCGGGGGTCGAAACCGTCCGGCATCTTGGTGTCGGGACGGATGGTGAAGGCACCCTTGCTGTCGCCCACGTAGGTCGCCATGAATGAAGATGTCAGGGTTTTCTGATCCAGCAGGCTGGCAACGACAGCGGGTTCAGGGTTGATTGCGATGTTCTGTGCTGCGTTTTCCACCAGCGCGATACGCCCGCTCAGCCAGGTTTGGATACTGTTGGCGGTGACATCGCTCATCTCATGCAGATAACTATTGAGGTCGTCACGGATGGCGTTGCGTTGCAGGTAGTCGTTGTAGAGGGTAAACAGCGAAAAAGCCACGATCACGATAAGGGAGGCTGCAAGCAGGATTTTATGGCTGAAACGTAGGTTTTTATTCATGGCTTGTAGGGTCCGCTAAGGTCTTGATATCAATATCCAAGGCGCGCTCTTGTGGAACATGCCGAAGATTCGCGTCAAAAAAAGTTTGATATTTCCGTTGCTCCCTGTAGGAAGTATCCGAGCGTTTTTAGACTTTTATGGGTCTCACATCTGTTTTATCGACCTGGCGACACTAAAGATTAACCATGGGTGACGAAATGCCTGACTCCACGCAACTCCTTATCGGCGCCGACCTTGACGGCCAGCCCATCGCCCAGGCCATGCGCCTGGCCAATCGTCACGGGCTGATTGCCGGCGCCACGGGTACGGGCAAGACCGTCACGCTGCAGCGCCTGGCCGAAGCCTTCAGTGATGCGGGCGTGGCGGTATTCGCCGCTGATATCAAAGGGGACCTCTGTGGCCTGGGGGCCGCTGCCTTCCCTCAGGGTAAGGTGGCGGAGCGTATCGCCGGCATGCCTTTCCTGAATTACACGGCCCAGGCGTATCCGGTCACGCTGTGGGATATACACGGGGTGTCCGGCCATCCGTTGCGCACCACCATCAGTGAAATGGGCCCGTTGTTGCTCGGCAGTTTGCTGGAGCTGACGGACAGCCAGCAGTCGGCTCTCTACGCGGCATTCAAGGTTGCGGATCGCGAAGGCTTGCTGCTGCTGGACCTCAAGGATCTCAAGGCGCTGCTCAATCATCTGCGCTATCACCCGGAGTTATTGGGTGACGACGCCGCGCTGATGACCACCGGCTCCAGCCAGGCCCTGTTGCGGCGCCTGGCGGTGCTCGAACAACAGGGCGCGGAGGCGTTGTTCGGCGAACCGGCCCTGCAGCTTGAAGATCTCCTGCAACCGGCCAGCGACGGGCGCGGGCGCATCCACCTGCTGGATGCCAGCCGCCTGGTGCACGAGGCGCCGAAGGTGTACGCGACCTTCCTGCTGTGGCTGTTGGCGGAATTGTTCGAGCAATTGCCCGAGCGCGGCGATGCGGAAAAACCGCTGTTGGCACTGTTTTTCGATGAGGCGCATCTGTTGTTCGCCGACACCCCCAAGGCTTTGCAGGAGCGCCTGGAGCAAGTGGTGCGGTTGATTCGTTCAAAAGGGGTTGGCGTGTATTTCGTCACTCAATCGCCTGGCGACCTGCCGGACACGGTGCTCGCCCAACTCGGCTTGCGTATCCAGCATGGCCTGCGCGCATTCACCACCAAAGAGCAGAAATCCCTGCGCGCGGTGGCAGACGGTTTTCGGCCAAACCCGGCGTTTGATGCCTTGGCGGTGCTCACCGAGCTGGGCACCGGGGAAGCGCTGGTCGGAACCTTGCAGGAAAAAGGTACGCCGCAAGTCGTCCAGCGGGTATTGGTTGCGCCACCGCAATCGCGGATCGGACCGCTTACCGAGGCAGAACGCGTCGCACTGATCGCGCGTTCGCCCTTGCAGGGGCGCTACGACAAACCGATTGACCGGGAGTCGGCCTATGAGGTGCTGATGGCCCGCAAGGATTTGGGCCCTGCCGAAGACGCCACGCCGGTTGCCGAGGAGCCGAGCTTTACCGATAAGGCAGGGGCGTTTCTGGGCAGCGCGGCAGGCAAGGCGCTCAAGTCAGCGATGCAGCAGGCCGCCAATCAGATGGGGCGGCAATTGGTGCGTGGCTTGTTGGGGTCTTTGCTGGGCGGCGGCAAGCGCAAGTAGCGGCTCAGGTCTTGGGCTTGGCGTGGGCGGCCAGCCGCTCAAGCGCTGCGCGCAGGCCCGGATCCTTGATGCCATTGGCGGTGGCCTGAATGGTTTCGCCCGCACTCACCGATAAGTCGATGGTATGCCCGACCGCGCCTTGCTGGACGGTGGGGGGCTGTACCTTGAACTGGATGCGTGTGAGGTTGGCGAATTCATCAAAGGCCATCAATTGCCGCTGCAGGCGTTTTTGCTGGTAGCGCAGGCGGGTCGCCCAATGGCCATCGGTGACAATCAGCAGCAGGTTGCCTTCGCGCCAGGACGCTACATGGCAATGTTCGCGCGCGGCCGGTTGCAGTTGGCTTTCGAGCAGTCGCTGCAAATGGCCCAAGCGTTGTGCATGGCCAAAGATGGCTTTCAACGGCTTGGCTTCGCGAAGCAACGCGCCGGGAGCGCGGGCTGTAAGAGGGCGAAATGCCATTATTGGACACCTTAAGTAACAGAGCGGCCATCTTAGCAGAAAGCGCCTGCATGCCCCCAGGCAAAGCGTCAATGAGGCTTTGCCTGTCAAATCAATAGGTAACTTCTGCGCTCCATGGGTTGAAGTTCGCGCAAAAGCCCTTATTTTAAACAGGCCCTCTCACGGCGCCATGCCAGCATCTAGGAACAACGCCACTTTCCTCACCCACGATTCCGGGTAGAATGCGCGTTCGCATGCGGCCGTGAGGGCTGCTCGGGCCACTCACGGTGCGCCCTCCATCCCTATGTGTGGAAGAACCTGCCGATATGTTTGCGCCTTTGTTAAAGAAACTTTTTGGAAGCAAGAATGAGCGCGAAGTCAAACGCATGCTCAAGACGGTGCAGCTGGTCAATGCCTTCGAAGAGCAGATGGTTGCCCTGTCGGACGAGCAATTGCGCGCCAAGACCCAAGAGTTCAAGGCCCGCATAGCCAAAGGTGAAACCCTCGACAAGCTGCTTCCCGAAGCCTTTGCGGTCGCCCGCGAAGCCGGCAAGCGCATCATGGGCATGCGCCACTTCGACGTCCAGTTGATCGGCGGCATGACCCTGCATGAAGGCATGATCGCCGAAATGCGTACCGGTGAAGGCAAGACCCTGGTAGCGACCCTGGGTGTTTACCTCAACGCACTGTCCGGCAAGGGCGTGCACGTGGTGACGGTGAACGACTACCTGGCTCGCCGGGACGCCAACTGGATGCGCCCGCTGTATGAATTCCTCGGCCTGACCGTCGGCGTCGTGACGCCGTTCCAGCCGCCGGAAGAAAAACGCGCCGCCTACGCCGCCGACATCACCTACGGTACCAACAACGAATTCGGGTTCGACTACCTGCGCGACAACATGGCGTTCAGCATGGAAGAAAAATTCCAGCGCGAACTCAACTTTGCCGTGATCGACGAAGTCGACTCCATCCTGATCGACGAAGCCCGTACCCCGCTGATCATCTCCGGCCAGGCCGAAGACAGCTCGCGCCTGTACACCGAGATCAACAAGTTGATCCCGCGTCTTGAGCAGCACATCGAGGAAGTGGAAGGCGTGGTGACCAAAGAAGGTCACTTCACCATCGATGAGAAGACCCGTCAGGTCGAACTCAACGAAGCCGGCCACCAGTATGTAGAAGACATGCTGACCCAGATCGGCCTGCTGGCAGAAGGCGAAAGCCTGTACTCGGCGCACAACCTGGGCCTGCTGACCCACGTGTATGCCGGCCTGCGCGCCCACAAGCTGTTCCATCGCAACGTCGAATACATCGTGCAGGATGGCCAGGTAGTACTGGTCGACGAACACACCGGCCGCACCATGCCGGGTCGCCGTCTGTCCGAAGGCCTGCACCAGGCGATCGAAGCCAAGGAAATGCTCAACATCCAGGCCGAAAGCCAGACGTTGGCGTCCACCACCTTCCAGAACTATTTCCGCCTGTACAACAAGCTGTCCGGCATGACCGGTACGGCCGACACCGAAGCGTTCGAGTTCCACCAGATCTACGGTCTGTCGGTGGTGGTCATCCCGCCGAACAAGCCGCTGGCGCGTAAAGACTTCAACGACCTGGTGTTCCTGACCGCCGAAGAGAAATACGCGGCGATCATCAACGACATCAAGGACGGCCTGTCCAAGGGGCGCCCGATCCTGGTGGGTACCGCGACCATCGAGACCTCCGAGCATGTGTCCAACCTGCTCAACAAGGAAGGCATCGAGCACAAGGTCCTCAACGCCAAGTTCCACGAAAAGGAAGCCGAGATCATTGCCCAGGCCGGTCGCCCAGGCGCACTGACCATCGCCACCAACATGGCCGGTCGTGGTACCGACATCCTGTTGGGCGGCAACTGGGAAGTGGAAGTGGCCTCCCTGGACAGCCCGACGCCTGAGCAGATCGCCCAGATCAAGGCTGACTGGCAGAAGCGCCACCAGGCCGTGCTGGAATCCGGTGGCCTGCAGGTGATTGCGTCCGAGCGTCACGAATCGCGCCGTATCGACAACCAGTTGCGTGGTCGTGCCGGTCGCCAGGGTGACGCCGGTTCCAGCCGCTTCTATCTGTCCCTGGAAGACAGCCTGATGCGCATCTTCGCCTCGGACCGCGTGAAGAACTTCATGAAGGCCCTGGGCATGCAGTCCGGCGAAGCGATCGAGCACCGCATGGTGACCAACGCCATCGAGAAGGCCCAGCGCAAGGTTGAAGGGCGCAACTTCGACATTCGTAAGCAACTGCTCGAGTTCGATGACGTCAACAACGAACAGCGTAAAGTGATCTATCACATGCGTAACACGTTGCTGGCCGCCGACAACATTGGCGAGACCATCGCCGATTTCCGTCAGGACGTGCTCAACGCCACCGTCAGCGCGCACATCCCGCCACAGTCCCTGCCTGAGCAGTGGGATGTTGCCGGCCTGGAAGCTGCGTTGAAGAGCGACTTCGGTGTCGACCTGCCGGTCCAGCAATGGCTCGACGAAGACGACCACCTGTACGAAGAAACCCTGCGTGAAAAACTGATGGCCGAGCTGCTGGCCGCGTACAACGAGAAAGAAGAGCAGGCGAGTGCCGAAGCACTGCGCACCTTCGAGAAGCAAATCGTACTGCGCGTGCTGGACGACCTGTGGAAAGACCACCTGTCGACCATGGACCACCTGCGTCACGGTATCCACCTGCGCGGCTACGCCCAGAAGAACCCGAAGCAGGAGTACAAGCGCGAGTCCTTCACGCTGTTCTCCGAGTTGCTGGATTCGATCAAGCGCGACTCGATTCGCGTGCTGTCCCACGTTCAGGTGCGTCGCGAAGACCCGATCGAGGAAGAGGCGCGCCTGCGTCAGGAAGCCGAGGCACTGGCGGCGCGCATGCAGTTCCAGCACGACGAAGCACCGGGCCTGGACGCGCCTGAAGTATTGGGCGAGGAGGTCGATGTGGCCCTGGCTCAATCGCCAGTGCGCAACGAGCAGAAACTGGGCCGCAACGAGCTGTGCTACTGCGGTTCGGGCAAGAAATTCAAACACTGCCACGGCCAGATCGAATAAGATTTTCGCCTGACGCTGCAACACCCCGCGCCGCGACCGGCCTTTGCCGTCGCGGCGTTTTGCCATTAATTCCCCCGTCGATAGCGACGGCACAGATATCACCTATTTTTTGAGGAGCGCATTCATGGCTGTTGGTCTTGGTCCTTTGCCCACGCTGCACCCGGTTGCCGGTTTTGAACTCGGTATCGCTTCTGCCGGCATCAAACGTGCGGGGCGCAAGGATGTAGTGGTGATGCGCTGTGCCGAAGGCTCGACCGTCGCCGGTGTGTTCACCCTCAACGCGTTCTGTGCCGCGCCGGTGATCCTGGCCAAACAGCGCGTTGCCGGCGCTATTCGTTACCTGCTGACCAACACCGGCAATGCCAACGCAGGCACCGGTGAGCCAGGTCTTGTTGCCGCCGCGCGCACCTGTGCGAAGCTGGCTCAACTGACCGGCGTGGACGCCAGCCAAGTGCTGCCGTACTCCACTGGCGTGATCGGCGAGCCGCTGCCGGTCGAGAAAATCGAAGGCGCCCTGCAAGCCGCGCTGGACGATCTGTCTGTGGATAACTGGGCGGCGGCGGCCACCGGCATCATGACCACCGACACCTTGCCAAAAGGCGCGAGCCGTCAGTTCGTACACGATGGCGTGACCGTGACCGTGACCGGCATCAGCAAGGGCGCGGGCATGATCCGCCCGAACATGGCCACCATGCTCGGCTATATCGCTACCGACGCCAAAGTCTCCCGCGAGGTGTTGCACAGCCTGATCCTGGACGGCGCCAACAAGTCGTTCAACCGCATCACCATCGATGGCGATACCTCGACCAACGACTGCTGCATGCTGATCGCCACCGGCCAGGCCAACCTGCCGCAAATCACCGAGGCCAGCGGCCCGCTGTTCGCAGCGTTGAAGCAGGCGGTGTTCGAGGTGTGCATGGAGGTGGCCCAGGCCATTGTGCGTGACGGTGAAGGTGCAACCAAGTTCGTCACGGTCGAAGTCAACGGCGGCGGCAATCACCAGGAATGCCTGGATGTCGGCTACACCGTGGCCCATTCGCCGCTGATCAAGACCGCCCTGTTCGCCTCCGACCCGAACTGGGGCCGCATCCTCGCCGCGGTTGGCCGTGCCGGAGTGCCGGACCTGGACGTGAGCAAGATCGACGTGTTCCTCGGTGACGTGTGCATCGCCAGCCGTGGCGCCCGCGCCGAGAGCTACACCGAAGCCCAGGGCTCGGCGGTGATGCAGCAGGAAGAGATCACCATCCGTATCGAACTGGGTCGCGGTGAGTGCAGCGAAACCATCTGGACCACCGACCTGTCCCACGAGTACGTGAAGATCAACGCGGAATACCGTACCTGAAGCCTGGAGGATGAGCGCGGTGAAACGAGTGCATGTAGCAGCGGCGGTGATCCGCGGTGTCGATGGCAGGATCCTGCTGGCGCGCCGCGCCGATACCCAGCATCAGGGCGGCCTCTGGGAGTTTCCCGGCGGCAAGGTGGAGGCCGACGAGTCGGTCGCTGTGGCCCTGTCCCGCGAACTGCAGGAAGAGTTGGGCATCCAGGTCACCACGGCGCGGCCGTTGATCAAGGTGCACCATGACTACCCGGACAAACAGGTGTTGCTGGATGTCTGGGAAGTCTCGGCCTTTACCGGCGAGCCGCACGGTGCCGAGGGGCAACCCCTGGAATGGGTGGCGCCGCGGGACCTGATCAACTTCGCGTTCCCGGCCGCCAACGCGCCGATCGTGGCTGCCGCGCGCCTGCCCGCCGAGTATCTGATCACGCCGGGCGAACTGGAAACCCCGACGCTGTTGCGCGGGATTCAGAAGGCTATTGCCGGGGGCATCAAACTGGTCCAACTGCGCGCACCCAACGGCTACGACCCCAAATACCGCGACCTGGCGGTGGATGCGGTGGGCCTGTGCGCCGGCAAGGCACAGTTGATGCTCAAGGGACCGTTTGAATGGCTGGGAGATTTTCCAGCGGCCGGCTGGCACATGACCTCGGCCCAACTGCGTAAATACGCGAGCAAAGGCCGGCCGCTGCCGAAGGACCGCTGGTTGGCTGCGTCGTGCCACAACGCTGAAGAGCTGGCACTGGCGCAATTGATGGACGTGGATTTTGTCACGCTGTCGCCGGTGCAGCCTACCCGGACGCACCCTGATGCCCAGCCATTGGGTTGGGAGCAGGCGGCACAGTTGATCCGTGGGTTCAGCAGGCCGGTGTTTCTGCTGGGTGGGGTGGGGCCGGGTGAGCGGGAGCAGGCTTGGGAAGCCGGGGCGCAAGGAGTGGCAGGTATCAGAGCGTTCTGGCCGCAGGTTTGATGCTGTTCTGACTTGCCCTATCGGGAGCAAGCCCCCTCCCACATTCGACCGAGTTCCACCTTTGGAATGTGGACAAAATGTGGGAGGGGGCTTGCTCCCGATGAGGTCCTGTCATTCAGCTGAAAAATCTCAGTGTGGCTTGGCCGCCGCCTGCCACAAAACCTCAGCCACACCCTGGCGCCTGGCAATCACCCGCGCCGCCACAAACAGCAAGTCCGACAACCGATTGATATACGCCAACCCCACTCCCTCCAACGGCTCCACCGCGTTGAGGTGCTGACAGCGCCGTTCCGCGCTGCGCGCCAGACTGCGGCAGACATGGGCCTGGGCAATCAACGCGGAGCCTCCGGGCAGGATGAAGTTCTCCAGCGGCCCGACCTCTTCATTCCAGCGATCAATCGCCGCTTCCAGCCGATCCACTTCCGCCGCGCTCAACGCCTTGTACACCGGCATCGCCAACTCACCGCCCAGATCGAACAAACGATGCTGGCAAGGCGTAAGTACCTCGATCACGTCCTTGAGTTCAGGGTGCTTGCCGCTCTGCTCTTCAAGACCGGCGAGCAACAACCCCAGTTGGCTGTTCAGCGTATCGACCTCGCCGATAGCGTCCACCCGCGGGTGGTCCTTGGGCACACGGCGGCCATCACCCAGCCCGGTTTCGCCCCCGTCGCCGGTGCGTGTGTAAATTTTCGACAGGCGAAAGCCCATGGTCAGTGCTCCAGTTGGGTCGGTTCATAAGGCGGCAATTGGCTGCCGGCCAAGGGAAGGCGCAGGGTGAAGCAGGTGCCTTGACCAAGTGTGGAATGCACTTCCATCTGGCCTTTGTGGTTGTTGGTAATGATGAAATACGACACCGACAAGCCCAGCCCGGTGCCCTGGCCGATTTCCTTGGTGGTAAAGAACGGTTCGAAGGTGCGTTTGCGCACGTTCTCGCTCATACCGATGCCGTTGTCTTCCACCTGGATCTCGGCCCATGGCGGATTGAGGCGGGTGCGCAGGATGATACGCCCCGGTTCGCTGTCGCCTTCGCGCAGGTGAATGGCTTGGGCGGCGTTTTTCAACAGGTTGAGCAGCACTTGTTCCAGCTCGTTGGCGGTGCCGGGCACGGGGCCTAGCTGTGGGTCGAACTGACGGATGATGGCCTGGCCCTTGAAGTCGAAGCCGATGGTCAGGTCGAAGTCGTTACCGGCAATTTCCACCGCCTGGTCGATCAGCGCCGGCAGGTCGCAAGGTGCCATCTGTCGGTTGCTGCGACGGCTGAAGCTGAGCATGTGGGTGACGATTTTGGCGGCGCGTGCCCCGGCTTGCTGGATGCCATCGAGCAGTTGCGGCACTTCACGCCCCTCCAGGTAGCGATTGACCGTCGCCAGCTCGATGCCTGCCTGTTCGGCATATTCGAGGTTCTTGGGCAAGTCGGCGGACAAGCGGCGGCGGATGTTCTGTACGTTATGCAGGATTGCCCCGAGCGGGTTGTTGATCTCATGGGCCATGCCGGCGGCCAGCCCGCCGACGGAGAGCATTTTTTCCGACTGCACCATCATTTCTTCCAGGGACAGGCGCTGGGTGATGTCGTCGATGCGGATCACCACGCCACGCCCGGCACCGCCCATCAGTGGATAGAAGGTCAGGGCGTAATGCTTGGGCTCTTCATCCTTGATCCAGGTGACACGTTCGATGCGTTCTACCGTGTGTTGTTCGATCGTGGCCTTGATCTGCGGCAGGAACGGTTTGATTGGTTCGAAGGCGAGATAGATCGGCTGGTTCAGGGCTTCGTCCAGGCGCGTACCGGAAAGCGCGCTGGCTTCCTGGTTCCACTGGGTGACATACAGTTGCTCATCCAGGGCGATCAGCGCCGAGGGCATCGAGTCGATGATGCTGTTCAGGTAATTCTGAAAACCGGTGAGTTTTTTCTCGATCTTGCTGCGGACCTGCACCTCCAGTTCCAACTTGCGGTTGGTATGGCGGGTCTCTTCGGCCAGCCCCTGGGCCTGGTCATAGGCGGCCTGGGAGTCGTCCCGCGCGCGCTTGAGTTGCTGCTCACGGGCTTCGATGCGCGACAGCATGGTATTGAACGCTTCGGCCAGGCTGCCGATTTCATCGCGGTTGCCACGGCCGGCGCGCAGGGCATAGTTTTCTTCACGGGTCACCTGGCGCGACAGTTCTTCCAGCTCGTGGATCGGCCGAGTAATCAGGCGCTTGATCTGCCGCGCGATCACCAGCCACAGCAGCACACTGAAAATCAGGATGCCGAGGCTGGCCGTCAGCGTGCCGGTATAGAACGCCACCGGCAGTTCGCTGCTGGCCACCAGCAACAGATGCCCGGACGGTTGGCCGACGCGGGGCAGGGTGATCACCTGGTTGCTGCGAAACTCGGTCACGCGCCAGGCTTCGATATGCCGGTAGTGATCCGGCAGATGCAGGCGATCACCGTGTTGCATCTGCGCCAGGCGGTTGCCTTCGCCGTCGTACAGGGCGGCAGCGCGCAGCGGCGAATAGCTGGTCAGCTCGTTGAGCAGCGCTTCGGCCTTGGCCGGGGATTCGAGGGCTTCGGCGGCGAGGGCCGGGTTGGACACCAGTCGTCCTATGGCCTGCAAAGCCTGGGGGGCCATGCTTTCCTGGGAGATCCAGTAGGCGGCGCTGATAAAGGTCAGGTTGGCCACCAGCAGTACAGTGGTCAGCAGTACCAGCAGGGCGGCCAGCAGTTTCTGCCCTACCGGTAAGTTTTCAAGACGCTGGCGCAGCGGCATCAGGGTTTTCCCAGGTGATAGACAGGTTGGCAGGGTAGCGCGTGCCTCAGTCGCGGGGCAATCCGCGTGCGGCCAACAGGTCGATCAAACGCACCTGCAATTGTTGCAAATGCGCCAGCTTCAGTTGGTGACGGGCGGCCGCCTGGCAAGCATAGCCCAGCAAGTAACTGATCTCGGTGCGGCGGGCGTTGGCCACGTCCTGGTACATGGAGGAGTAATTGGCGGCGGTGGCGTGGATCACCCGTTCCACTTCGTGCTGCAGATCCTGCGCGGCGGCGGGTTGGCCGCAGCATTCCAATAGTTCGCCGAGCTCGGCGCACAGGGTGGCCACTTCGCAGTGGTGGGCCTGCAACTCGCCGTTGCGGCACTGGTAAAGCACGGTCAGTGGATTGATTGCGCAATTGAGGGCCAGCTTGCGCCACAGTCGCGTCAGGATGTCGGTGCTCCACTCGTGGGGGATGCCGGCGGCGTACAGGTCGTCCAGCCACAGCGGTGGGGTGGGGTGGCCCGCGTCCCCCAGCCAGGTGTAGCCATGACCGGCGAACACCACGCGCCAGTCGCCATCGCGAAATGCGCCCTCGGTGCTGGAGGCAAAGATGCAGCGTGCCTGGGGCAATTGCGCGGCCACCGCGTCCTGGCTGCCGAGGCCGTTTTGCAGCAGGATCAGTTCCGCGTCGGGCACCAGGCGATGTTGCAGCTGTGCGACAGCGCTTTGCGCGTCGTAGGCTTTGCACGCCACCAGCAGGCGACGGATCGGTTCCGGGCTGTCGGGCGTTTCGCCAACCACCGGGTAGGTGTGGGCGATGCCCTGTTCCACCAGGGTCAGGCCCGTGCTCGACTGATAGCTGGCCAGGCGCGCCTCATCGCGCAGGATCAATCGCACAGGCAGCCCGGCGCGGGCCAGGCGCGTGGCCCAGAGTGTGCCCAGGCTGCCGGCGCCGAGAATATGCCAGGTGGTCGACATCAGTGTGTGCTCCGTAGGGTCATCAGCGGTGAACGGGACGAAAGAACCGCTATAATGCCCCGGCATTTTAGCTCGGGCGCGCTCCATCTCTACTGAGCCCGCCCCTTATATTGGAGAAATCACATGCCTTCGTTCGACGTGGTATCTGAACTGGACAAACACGAAGTCACCAACGCCGTCGAGAACGCCGTCAAGGAACTGGACCGTCGCTATGACCTCAAGGGCAAGGGCAGCTTCGAGTTCAAGGAAAAGGAGCTGACCGTCAACCTGACCGCTGAAGCCGATTTCCAGCTGGAAGCGATGATCGAGATCCTCAAGCTGTCGCTGGTCAAGCGCAAGATCGACGCGCAGTGCCTTGAAATCAAGGACGCCTATGCCTCCGGCAAGCTGATGAAGCAGGAAGCCGTGCTCAAGGAAGGCATCGACAAGGAGCTGGCGAAGAAAATCGTCGCGCATATCAAGGATGCCAAGCTCAAGGTCCAGGCCGCCATCCAGGGTGAGCAGGTGCGCGTGACCGGCAAGAAGCGTGATGACCTGCAAGAGGCCATTGCGGCCCTGCGCGCCAAGACCTTCGACATGCCGCTGCAGTTCAATAACTTTCGCGACTGATGGCACTTTGCGGAACCTGCGGGCGTTTTTGACGTCCCACGCCGCAGAATCCGTGCCTACACTTGAGCCCTACGGGGCTCATTTGCGTTTTTAGGCAGTCAATAAAGCCGCACATCCGCCACACAGGAGAAGCTACATGGATTTAAACGCTGAAATGGATCACTTGATCAAGACCTCACAGTCGTGGATCCCGATGATCATGGAATACGGCAGCCGCGTGTTGCTGGCGCTGCTCACCCTGGCCATCGGCTGGTGGCTGATCAACCTATTGACCCACCGCGTGGGTCGCCTGCTGGCCTTGCGCAGTGCGGACCTGGCGCTGCAACACTTCATCACCAGCCTTGCGAATATCGCGCTCAAAGTCATGCTGGTGGTCAACGTGGCCTCGATGATCGGTGTGGCGACCACCTCGTTCGTTGCCGCGATTGGCGCGGCGACCCTGGCTATCGGCCTGGCCTTGCAAGGCAGCCTGGCGAATTTCGCCGGTGGCGTGCTGATTCTGTTGTTCCGCCCGTTTCGCATTGGTGACTGGATCGAAGCGCAGGGCACCTCGGGTACCGTCGACAGCATCCAGATCTTCCACACCGTGCTGCGCACCGGTGACAACAAGACGGTGATCATTCCTAACGGCAGCCTGTCCAACGGCATCATCACCAACACCAACCGTCAGCCGACCCGCAAGGTGGTGTTTGACGTGGGCGTGGATTATGAGGCGGATTTGCAAAAAGCTCGTGAAGTGTTGCTGGAGCTGGCCAAGGATCCACGCGTATTGACCGATCCTGCTGCGGTGGCGGTGGTTTCGACCTTGGGCGACAGCTCGATCACGGTTTCCCTGCGCTGCTGGACCAACACCCCGGATTATTGGGATGTGGTGTTCATGCTTAATGAGCTGGCGCGTGATCGTTTAAAGGCAGCGGGGATTGATATTCCATTTCCGCAGCGGGTTATTCGCGTAATGCAGGAGCCCGCATCGAAGTAATGGCATGCATCATGTTTAACTTGGCCGAAAGGTCAAGTTAAACGTGCCAGCTGACTTTAGTTACTTAGCTAGCTAGTTATTATGAGCTGACTTAAAACTGCAATAAAAAAGCCGCTCCCTTGCAAACAGGGGAGCGGCTTTTTGTTTAAGGCCGAGGCCTTAAGTCATCGTTGTAATTGAACGGGCAATTACAGGATGTTCAGCGGGTAGTTCGCGATCAGACGCAGCTCGTCGATCGAAGGCGAACCGTAGTACACGCCATCACCGGAGCGATAGGTCGCTTGACGCAGGCGCAGGCTCAGGTTTTTGGCTGGGCCGCTCTGCACGACGTACTTGGCTTCGATGTCGCGTTCCCACTCTTTACCGTTCGAGGTAGTGCCAGTGTTGGCGCCGCTACCGGTCACGTAACGAGTCATGAAGCTCAGGCCAGGAATGCCGAAGGTTGCCATGTTGATGTCGTAACGTGCCTGGTAGGACTTCTCGCCTTCGGCGTTGAAGTCGGAACGGGCAATGGAGTTGGCCAGGAAGATCGAGCCGCCGCCGTCTACGCCGTAGCCGTAGTCGCCGTCGCCAGTGACTTTCTGAGCAGCCAGGGTGAAGGTGTGAGCACCAATGGTGTACGCACCCTGCAAGCTGAACGCGCGGTTGTCGAGCTTGGTGGTGCCATCTTTCTCGGCACGCTGCAGGCCTGCACCTTCGCTCTTGGTGTCGTAGATGTTGAAGTCCAGAGCAAAGGACTGGTCGTCGCTCAGCGCGTGGGTCCAGTTCAGGTTGCTGTAGTACTTACGGAAGTAGTCTTCGGTTTTCGCGTAGTACAGGCTACCGGTGACTTCTGGAGTGAACGAGTAGACACCGCCGACAAAGTCGGTCTTGGTCAGGCCCAGGCTGTCACGGTAGGTCTGGTTCTGCGCGACGCTGGAAGTGAAGTGACCGCCTTCCAGTTTCAGGCCCTTGATCTCGTTGCTGGTGATCGAGATACCTTGTGGCAGTTCCGGCAGCAGACGGCTGTCGTCGGAAGCGAACACAGGGGCTGTGGTGTACTGGTCACCGACTTTCAGGACAGTATTGGAGATACGGAATTTAACCGCGCCGCCGCCTTTGGAGTAGTCGTCCTGCGAACGACCGTCGGAACCGGTTGGGAACAGACCAGTGCCTGCACGACCCTTGCCGCTGTCGAGTTTCACGCCCAGCAGGCCGATCACGTCAACACCGACACCCACGGTGCCTTGGGTGAAGCCCGATTCGTACAGAGCGTTGAAGCCAAGGCCGGTCTCTTCTGCACGGCTCTTGGAGCCAGGCCCCGACGGGTTGTTACGGAAATCGCGGCTGAAGTACAGAGCGCGAGTATTGATGCTGAAAGTGCTGTCTTCAACAAAGCCCTTGGAATCGTCCTGGGCGGACGCCATTGCGAACTGCGAGGTGCCTGCTGAAACAGCCAGGGCGATCATGCTCCACTTCATCACGCGCATCGTGATTTGCTCCTTTGGTTTTCGGAAGAGTACTGCCGTCCCACCTGTATTTTTATCTGGGCGGCTCTTTCTTTTTTGTGTCGGCGCAAAGTTATATCACGCCGGCTCTATTGACGATACTTACCCATCTTTCCTTTCAGCTTCTTTACGAGGCTGTCGTAAACTGCTAGCTCCGTGTCGCAAATTCACAGCCCGAGTGTAGCTGGGCTGACAACTTCAATACTGTTTCAAACGCCTTTCGAAGTTTGAATCCTTCCTTGATCTGCATTGAAACGCTGCTGTTTCTTATCGCGTAACACCTGCTTCCCGCTGGGTGTCGTTGCCGACGATAGCGGGGTCAATGCAACAAGCGCGCCCAAACCGGTAATCAAATGTCATTTTTTCGTGAAAAATGTGATGGTCCTGTAAAAGCCGCATAAACACGGGCTTTTTACGCCGTTTGGTTTGGGCTTGACGCCCACGTGTTACTTCTGTTCGCACGTGCGAAAAACCTGTTCCGGTGAAAAACGTTACCGGTCCACCCCGTTGAGTGGGTAGTCGGCGGTTCTCTTTGAAGCACAAGTGGGTCATTTTGGTGCATTCCGGTGAGGCCCGAGTTAGCGTAGCTCAAATAACGATCTGCATCGAAAGGGTGCAGATTTTTTATCCGATTGCGCAGGTGTGTGTGCAATCGCCGTGAAGCCTTGGGCATTCAACGGTATGCTGGGCCCCTGAACCTGACCTGCCGAATGGAGTGCCCGCGGTGTTCGCCCTAGATCAACGCCTGCAACAAGACACACTGGTCCTCGGGGACTTCCCGCTGTGCCGCCTGCTGCTGTCCAATGACTCGAACTACCCCTGGTTCATTCTGGTGCCGCGTATCAACGGTATCAGCGAAGTGTTTCAGCTGGGTGTCGCAGATCAACAAACACTGTGGCAAGAGACGACGACCCTGGCGCAATTGCTGAACGAAGGCCTGGGCGCCGACAAGATGAACATTGGTGCGCTGGGTAACGTTGTCAGCCAATTGCATGTGCATGTGATCGTACGCAAGCGCGATGACGCCGCCTGGCCGGCACCGGTGTGGGGCAAGCACCCGGCGCGGCCGTATACTGACGAGCAAGTGGCGGGCATCCGTGCACGCCTGCGCGAGCTGCTGCCCGCCGATTTCAAATTTACCCAGGGCTGAATCATGGACCTGCAAGCACGCGTTACCGACCTGGAAAGCCGCCTGGCTTTTCAGGACGACACCATCGAGACCCTCAATGACATCCTGGTTGCCCAGCAACGCGCGGTTGAACGTCTGCAACTGCAGATGACCGCGCTGCTCAAGCGCCAGGAAGAAATGGGTGGCCAGTTCGAGACGTCCGAAGAAGAAGCACCGCCGCCGCACTATTGATCGGCGTGCAATAAAAAACCGCGATCCAGTCAGCGCTGGATCGCGGTTTTTTTTGCTGCGAAGGCGGGTATCAGCGACGCGGCAGCGCCGCGATCACGTCTTCGGCTTGCAGGCCTTTGTCGCGATTCATCACGGAGAACTCCACGCGCTGGCCTTCCACCAGGACGCGATGGCCTTCGCCGCGAATGGCCCGGAAGTGGACGAAGATATCGTCGCCCGAATCACGGGAAATAAAGCCGAAGCCTTTGGACGTGTTGAACCACTTGACGGTACCGGTATCCCGATTGGTCATGTCGTAGGTTTGCGACGCGGCCGCCGGGGACGAGCGGTAGAAGCTGATGGCCAGGTGAAGAACGATGGCAACCACAGCGATCACCAGGCTGAGCAGGATGGCCGGGTGGCCGCCGACTTCAGGCATGGGTGCCAGGAGGGTGAGCGTTTGTACAACGACGGTCAGTACCAGCAGCGCGCTGACCAGGTTTTGCAGTTGATGACGGGTGCCTTTGTTCCAGTAAGGGATTACCGGGGCGAGCGTCAGGTTGAGAAGGCCGAACAAGGCCAGGTACAAAGCATCATGTTGTTGCAGGTAGGGCAGGCTTTCAGGCTGCAGGCTCGGGATAAAGGACAGCAGCAACGCTGCAACGCCCGTTAGCAGGTGGACGATTTTCAACATTTTGATTAACTCACGTTAAGACGGATCACAAGGAAGAGCTGACTGGCACGGTTCGCTTCTGAACAATGGGAGGCGCTGGGCACGTGCACGGGTATCAGCCTATGTCGCTTGCCGTGGACATTAACGACGGCGACACGCTGCCTATTTAACAGCAAAGGCCGTGCCTACTCAAATCAAGCCTTTGCGGGCGTTGCGAGGCTTCGGGCATTTCCAGGGCAAACGCTTGTCCTAGACAGGTGCGGACGATTTGCCGCACGTCGCCTGGGTGTGTCGGGCTGCGCATTGCCGGCGCTCTTGCTAGAGTGGGGCGGCACCTGGTCAATGAATGTTGCTCAATTGAAGGGGATAAACATGGCAATCGATATCGGTATCAGTGAAGAAGATCGCAAATCCATCGTCGACGGGCTTTCGCGTCTGCTTTCCGATACTTATGTGCTGTACCTGAAGACCCACAATTTCCACTGGAACGTCACCGGCCCCATGTTTCGTACACTCCACTTGATGTTCGAGGAGCAGTACAACGAGCTGGCGCTGGCGGTCGATTCCATTGCCGAGCGTATCCGTGCCCTGGGCTTCCCGGCGCCGGGTGCCTATTCGATCTACGCCCGCCTGTCGTCCATCAAGGAAGAAGAGGGCGTGCCCAGTGCCGAAGAAATGATCCAGCAACTGGTGGCGGGTCAGGAAGCGGTCACGCGTACCGCGCGCGGTATCTTCCCGCTGCTCGACAAGGTCAGCGACGAGCCCACCGCCGACCTGCTGACCCAGCGCATGCAGGTTCACGAAAAAACCGCGTGGATGCTGCGCTCCCTGCTCGAAGACAAGTAAGGCTTGCGCCTGAGCGGTGTCGTCCTGATGCCGCTCGCTTGTTTCTCCGTGTTTCCTGGCGTTGTCCTACAACTATCGACTCCGCGTCTTCTGGCTGTGCCCTCGCTTCCTGCTGTTTTATAGGTTCACCGCCCAATGGGAGCAACCCATGGGCAGCTGTTTGGCAATGGAGTGTCAGGTGTATGTCACGCGCAGTAGGTAATGGAGTGATGGAAGCCTGTGGTTTTCATAAGATAAAAGTCGATCCTTTCAGCAAGGGGTTCGACATGGGACTGGCCAGGCCATTGTCTCGATCGGTCAGGCTCAACGGGTTTTCAACGTGCCTGCGGCTCGAACAGATCTATTGGAATATCCTCACGGAAATCGCCAGGATCAACGCGTGCTCAGTCAGCGCGTTGTTGTCTTACGTCGATCGGGAAGTGCACTTGCGTTACGGCGGGGTGAAGAACTTCAGTGGGCTGGTCAGGGTGGTGTGCGTGGTTCACGTCCTCACAGGCCGTGTCGCCTCGCCCAACCCCGAGTAATCGGGGCGCTCCGGGGCCGGCTCGCAGCACAGGCGGGCAAGGCTCCGGGCAGAAAGCCGGCTGCGCTGCCTCGATTTACCAGATATAATCCCGCGCTTTGCCGCGCATGTGCTCAACCTTTGGGGCCGGCGTGGCGCAGTAACGATCTGATCGCCGAGACATCGCCATGCCCATGTACGATTATCAATGTGCTTCCTGTGGTCATCAGTTGGAAGCCATCCAGAAGATCAGCGCAGCGCCGCTGGTCGATTGCCCGGCCTGCAAGGCCCCTGAGCTCAAGAAGAGCTTGTCCATGCCGGGCTTTCGCCTGAGCGGCAGCGGCTGGTACGAGACCGACTTCAAGACCGGCTCCAAGAAGAATCTGGCGGGCGGCGATAAAGCAGACTGAGTTGAACTCAACGCGCAGGCTCCTGCATTATCCGTCCCCTGCTTAACTGTACGGTGACGAGGCACGCCTGCCACCGAATTTCGAATTACGAGAAGTGAAACCACGACCATGATGCGCAGCCACTATTGCGGCCAACTGAACGAGACCCTGGAAGGTCAGGAAATTACCCTTTGCGGATGGGTTCACCGTCGCCGCGACCACGGCGGGGTGATCTTCCTCGATATCCGTGATCGTGATGGTCTGGCCCAGGTGGTGTTCGACCCGGACCGCGCCGAGAGTTTCGCCGCCGCCGACCGCGTGCGCAGCGAATACGTGGTGAAGATCACCGGCAAGGTGCGCCTGCGTCCGGCCGGTGCCGTGAACAAGAACATGGCCTCCGGCGGTATCGAGGTGCTGGGCTACGAGCTGGAAGTGTTGAACGAGTCGGAAACCCCGCCGTTCCCGCTTAACGAATACTCCGACGTGGGCGAAGAAACCCGCCTGCGCTACCGCTTCCTGGACCTGCGTCGTCCGGAAATGGCCGAGAAGCTGCGCCTGCGTTCGCGCATGACCACCAGCATCCGCCGCTTCCTCGACGAGAACGGCTTCCTCGACGTCGAAACGCCGATCCTCACCCGGGCCACCCCGGAAGGCGCGCGTGACTACCTGGTGCCGAGCCGTACCCACGCCGGTTCGTTCTTCGCGCTGCCGCAATCGCCGCAGCTGTTCAAGCAACTGCTGATGGTGGCCGGCTTCGACCGTTACTACCAGATCGCCAAGTGCTTTCGCGATGAAGACCTGCGCGCCGACCGCCAGCCCGAATTCACCCAGATCGACATCGAGACCAGCTTCCTCGATGAAAAAGAGATCATGGGCCTGACCGAGCAGATGATCCGCAACCTGTTCAAGGAAGTGCTGGACCTGGAATTCGGTGACTTCCCGCACATGACCTTCGAAGAAGCCATGCGCCGCTACGGTTCCGACAAGCCAGACCTGCGTAACCCGCTGGAACTGGTGGACGTGGCCGACCAGTTGAAAGAAGTCGACTTCAAGGTGTTCAGCGGCCCGGCCAACGATCCTAAATGCCGCATCGCCGCCCTGCGCGTGCCTGGCGGCGCGAGCATGCCGCGCAAGCAGATTGACGACTACACCAAGTTCGTCGGCATCTACGGTGCCAAGGGCCTGGCGTACATCAAGGTCAACGAGCGCGCCAACGGTGTTGACGGCCTGCAATCGCCGATCGTCAAGAACATCCCGCTGGACAACCTGAACGCGATCCTCGATCGCGTCGGTGCGGTCGATGGCGATATCGTGTTCTTCGGGGCCGACAAAGCCAAGATCGTCAGCGAGGCCCTGGGCGCGCTGCGCATCAAGCTCGGTCACGACCTGAACCTGCTGACCTGCGAATGGGCGCCGATGTGGGTGGTTGACTTCCCGATGTTCGAAGAGAACGACGACGGCAGCTTCAGCGCCTTGCACCACCCGTTCACCGCGCCGAAGTGCTCCCCGGCCGAGTTGGAAGCCAACCCGGCAGGCGCGCTGTCCCGTGCGTACGACATGGTGCTCAACGGCACCGAGCTGGGTGGCGGTTCGATCCGTATCCACCGCAAAGAGATGCAGCAAGCGGTCTTCCGCCTGCTGGGCATCAACGAAGCGGAACAGGAAGAGAAATTCGGCTTCCTGCTCGACGCCCTGAAATACGGCGCACCGCCGCACGGTGGCCTGGCGTTTGGCCTGGACCGTCTGGTCATGCTGATGACCGGCGCCCAGTCGATCCGTGAAGTGATCGCCTTCCCGAAAACCCAGAGTGCCGCGGACGTCATGACCCAGGCTCCGGGTGTAGTGGATGCCAAGGCGCTGCGTGAACTGCACATCCGTCTGCGCGAGACGCCGAAGGCTGAGTAAGGCTGCTGCATGAAAGCGCGAGTAAGATTGTAGGCAGTCAAAAAGGCGCATCTTCGGATGCGCCTTTGCGTTACAAGGGGTGCATCCCGCTTGGGGCGGGATTGATAAGGTTTCTATAAGAATTTCGGAGTTGTGTTATGGCTGGCCATTCCAAGTGGGCGAACATCAAGCACCGCAAAGAGCGTCAGGATGCCAAGAAAGGCAAGATTTTCACCAAGTGGATCCGCGAGCTGACCGTCGCCGCTCGCCAGGGCGGTGGTGACCCAGGCTCCAACCCGCGTCTGCGCCTGGCGCTGGACAAGGCCCTCGGCGCCAACATGAGCCGCGACATCATCGATCGCGCCGTGGCCCGTGGTGCCGGCGCGGCCGACACCGACGACATGGTCGAGCTGACCTACGAGGGCTACGGCCCCGGCGGTGTGGCGGTGATGGTCGAGTGCATGACCGACAACCGCAACCGTACCGCCGCCGCCGTGCGCCATGCGTTCAGCAAATGTGGCGGCAACCTCGGCACCGACGGTTCGGTGGCCTACCTGTTCGAACGCAAGGGGCAGATTTCCTTTGCGCCGGGCACCGATGAAGACGCCCTGATGGAAGCGGCGATGGAGGCCGATGCCGACGACGTAGTGACCAACGACGACGGCTCCATCGATGTGTTTACCTCGTTCGCCAGCTTCTATGCGGTACGTAACGCCCTGGAGACCGCCGGTTTCAAGGGCACCGACGCGGAAATCGTGATGCTGCCGACCACCAGTGCCGAACTCGACCTGGACGGCGCGCAGAAGGTGTTGAAAATGCTGGATATGCTCGAAGACCTGGATGATGTACAGAACGTGTATTCGAATGCCGACATTCCAGAGTCAGTGGCCGAACAGCTAGGCTGAAGTGCGATGTGGATTAATTGTGGGAGGGGGCAAGCCCTAATGCCAGTCACTTAAGGGACAACACTGTATCTGTGGCGAGGGAGCTTTTTACCCCTTCAAAGCCTTAACTGACTGGCATTAGGGCTTGCCCCCTCCCACATTGGATCTTCTGTGTATCAAAAAATGTGTTTACCCAACCCGCAGGCGTTATGACTTTAATCCTAGGTATCGACCCCGGTTCGCGCATCACCGGTTTTGGTGTGGTGCAACACACCCCGCGCGGCTGCGTCTACGTCGCCTCGGGCTGCATCCGTACCGGCGCGGGCGAGCTGGCCGAGCGTTTGCAGATTGTGTATCGCGGTGTGCGTGAGGTGATCCAGACCTACGGCCCGGTGACCATGGGCATCGAGAAAGTATTCATGGCCAAGAACGCCGACTCGGCGCTGAAACTGGGTCAGGCCCGTGGCGCGGCGATTGTCGCCGGAGCCGAGGAGGGCATGGAAATCGCCGAATACACCGCGACCCAGGTCAAGCAGGCCGTGGTCGGCACCGGTGCGGCCAATAAAGAACAGGTGCAGATGATGGTCATGCACATGCTCAAGCTCACCTCAAAGCCACAGATCGACGCCTCCGACGCCCTGGCCATCGCCATTTGCCATGCGCACACCCGTTCCAGCCTGCTGCCACATGGCTTGGGCACGGCACGCAGTCGTGGCGGGCGGCTGCGTCTCTGATAGCATCAGCGCAATCGTTATGTCGGGTCAGGCCTTGATCTGACCCCAAGTTTTAAGGATCTGAACCGTGATTGGACGCTTGCGCGGCACCCTGGCTGAAAAACAGCCGCCGCACCTGATTCTGGATGTGAACGGGCTGGGGTATGAGCTGGAAGTGCCCATGACCACCCTGTATCGCCTGCCGTCGGTCGGCGAGCCGATAACGCTGCACACCCACCTGGTGGTGCGCGAAGACGCACAATTGCTCTATGGTTTCATTGGCAAGCGTGACCGCGACTTCTTCCGTGAATTGATTCGCCTCAATGGCGTAGGGCCGAAACTCGCCCTGGCCTTGATGTCGAGCCTGGAAGTGGACGAACTGGTGCGTGCCGTCTCGGCCCAGGACACCTCGGCGCTGACCAAGGTGCCGGGCGTGGGCAAGAAAACCGCCGAGCGCCTGCTGGTGGAACTCAAGGACCGCTTTAAAGCCTGGGAAGTGGTGCCGAGCATGTTCGCCCTGGTGCCGAACCAGCCGGACATGCCGGCGGGCCAGGTCGCCAGCGCCGAAAGCGATGCGGTCAGTGCGCTGATCTCCCTGGGCTACAAGCCGCAGGAAGCCAGCAAGGCCGTGTCGGCCATCAAGGACAAGAACCTGAGCAGTGAAGATATGATCCGCCGAGCCCTGAAGGGAATGATTTAAGTGATTGAAGCTGATCGTCTGATCGCCGCCACCGGCCCGCGCGACCGTGAAGAAGTCCAGGACCGTGCCATTCGCCCCCTGAGCCTGGCCGACTACATCGGCCAGCCCACCGTGCGCGAGCAAATGGAGCTGTTCATCCAGGCCGCGCGCGGGCGCAGCGAGTCCCTGGACCACACGTTGATCTTCGGCCCGCCGGGCTTGGGTAAAACCACCCTGGCCAACATCATTGCCCAGGAAATGGGCGTGTCGATCAAGTCCACCTCCGGCCCGGTGCTGGAGCGTCCAGGCGATTTGGCCGCGTTGCTGACCAACCTCGAACCGCACGATGTGCTGTTTATCGATGAGATTCACCGGCTGTCGCCGATCGTCGAAGAAGTGCTGTACCCAGCCATGGAAGACTTCCAGCTCGACATCATGATCGGCGAAGGCCCGGCGGCACGCTCGATCAAGCTCGACCTGCCACCGTTCACGCTGGTGGGCGCAACCACGCGCGCGGGCATGTTGACCAACCCGTTGCGAGACCGTTTCGGCATTGTTCAACGTCTGGAGTTCTATAGCACGGCGGACCTGGCGACCATCGTCAGCCGTTCGGCGAGCATTCTCGGCTTGCCCCTGGACCCGGAAGGCGCGTTTGAAATCGCCCGTCGTGCCCGTGGCACGCCGCGTATTGCCAACCGTTTGCTGCGTAGGGTGCGCGATTTTGCCGAAGTGCGGGCCAAGGGGCATATCACCAAGGCCGTGGCCGACCTGGCGTTGAACCTGTTGGATGTGGACGAGCATGGCTTCGATCACCAGGACCGGCGTCTACTCTTGACCATGATCGAGAAATTCGACGGTGGCCCGGTGGGCGTCGACAGCCTGGCGGCGGCCATCAGCGAGGAGCGCCATACCATCGAGGATGTGCTGGAGCCGTACCTGATCCAGCAGGGCTACATCATGCGCACGCCAAGGGGCCGGGTGGTGACACGCCATGCGTATCTGCACTTTGGGCTAAACATTCCGTCACGATTGGGTGAGATGCCCGTGGTAGACGAATTTCTCGATGCAGTGGACGATTAAAAAGGCGACGCGCGTCGATTTATTCAAGGTTTGTGCTGTCCCAGTGTCGGGCGTCGTCATTCAGTCGTAGGAAATGTCTTCGAGAATGCAAAAACAGTTGCCGATCCGGATTGGCAACCTCAGGAGTAAGCACTAGAGTATGCGCGCGCAAAACGGGGATCAGTCGTTCGCACATCGCTGTCGCGTTTATTACGAGGACACCGATGCCGGCGGCATCGTGTATTACGTCAATTACCTCAAGTTCATGGAGCGGGCTCGAACCGAGCGGCTACGGGAGCTGGGCTTTGCCCAGTCCACGCTTGCGGGAGAGGACCTGTTGTTCGTCGTGCATTCCAGCGAGGCGCGTTACCACGCACCGGCGCGACTGGACGACGAACTGCTGGTCAGCGCTGAAGTAATCGAATTGAACCGTGCCAGCCTGCGTTTCAAGCAGCAGGTCAGGCGGGCCACGGATGCAACGCTGCTCTGTGAGGGGCAGTTCCTGGTGGCGTGTGTGCGCACCAACAGTTTGAAACCTCGGGCCATTCCCGAAACTCTACGTGCGGCCTTTGCCGCCGTGAGCGGCGCGGGTAAACAATCAAAGCAGGAGATTTAGCGTGGAACCTACCGTCGTCGACCATTCCTCCATGTGGAGCCTGGTCAGCAATGCCAGTGTTGTGGTTCAACTGGTCATGCTGATCCTGGTAGCCGCATCGGTTACCTCTTGGGTCATGATTTTTCAGCGCAGCAACCTGCTGCGTGCCGGTCGACGTGCCCTGGAGAGCTTTGAAGAGCGCTTCTGGTCGGGTATCGACCTGTCCAAGCTGTATCGCCAGGCCGGCAGCAACCCGGACCCGGACTCGGGCGTCGAGCAGATTTTCCGTGCCGGCTTCAAGGAATTCTCGCGCCTGCGCCAGCAGCCAGGCGTTGACCCGGAAGCCGTGATGGAAGGCGTGGCCCGCGCCATGCGCGTCGCCATTTCCCGCGAAGAAGAGAAGCTGGAGCAAAGCCTGCCGTTCCTCGCCACCGTCGGCTCCGTGAGCCCGTACATCGGCCTGTTCGGTACCGTCTGGGGGATCATGAACTCCTTCCGTGGCCTGGCCCAGGCGCAGCAAGCCACCCTGGCCACCGTGGCCCCGGGTATCGCCGAAGCCCTGGTCGCCACCGCGATCGGCCTGTTCGCCGCGATCCCGGCCGTTATCGCCTACAACCGTTTTGCCGCACGCGGCGAAAACCTGATTGGCCGTTACTACACCTTCGCCGATGAATTCCAGGCGATCCTGCACCGTAAAGTGCACACCAGCGAAGAATAAGCAGGTACTCCCCGATGGCTTTAATCACTCGAGCTCGAACCAAGCGCAAGCCGGTCGCCGAGATGAACGTAGTGCCTTACATCGACGTGATGCTGGTGCTGCTGGTGATCTTCATGGTGACCGCGCCGATGCTCAACCAGGGTGTCAAGGTTGACCTGCCCAAGGTATCCAGCGAAGCCTTGCCCCAGGACAACAACACCCAGGTGCTGACCATTTCGATCAAGGCAGACAAGACCTACTACTGGAACCTCGGCAGCGAAGTCGACACCCAGAAGCAGCAGGACAAGGCCTTGACCCTGCCGGCGATGACCGATGCGGTGACCAAGATCATTCGCTCCGGCAACGAAGGCGGCAAGCACACCCAGGTGTTCATCCGCGGCGACAAGTCGGTCGACTACGGTTCCGTCATGGGCGCCATGGGCGGGCTGCAGAAGGCCGGCGTGGGTAACGTTGGCTTGATTACCGAGGCGCCCTGATGCAGCAACAGCGAGAGCCGTCCGCCTCGGAAAGCTACTTCTGGCCTAGCGTCTGGGCAATTGCCCTGCACATCCTGGTGTTTGGCATGCTGTTCGTCAGCTTTGCCATGACCCCGGATCTGCCGCCGGCCAAGCCGATCGTGCAGGCGACCCTGTATCAGCTGAAATCGAAAAGTCAGGCCACCACCCAGACCAATCAAAAGATTGCGGGTGAGGCCCAGAAGTCGGCTGCGCGCCAGACTGAAGTCGAACAGATGGAACAGAAGAAGGTCGAGCAGGAAGCGGTGAAGGCTGCTGCGGAACAAAAGAAAGAAGAGGCGGCTCAAAAGGCCGAGGAATCGAAAAAGGCGGATGAAGCCAAGAAGGCTGACGAGGCGAAAAAGGCTGACGAAGCCAAGAAAGCCGAGAAAGCTGCCGAAGCGAAAAAAGCCGAAGAGAAACAATTGGCTGATATAGCCAAGAAGAAATCCGAAGAAGAAGCCAAAAAGGCTGCCGAAGAAGAGGCCAAGAAAAAGGCCGCTGAAGAAGCCAAGAAAAAGATAGTCGAAGACGCGAAGAAGAAAGCCGCCGAAGACGCCAAGAAAAAAGCTGAAGCAGACGAGGCGAAAAAGAAAGTCGCCGACGACGCGAAGAAGAAAGCTGCCGCCGATGCCACCAAGAAAAAGGCCCAGGAAGCAGCGCGTAAATCCGCCGAAGAGAAAAAGGCCCAGGCCTTGGCGGATTTGCTCTCCGACACGCCGCAGCGTCAGCAAGCCTTGGCCGATGAACGTGGCGATGAAGTCGCGGGCAGTTTCGACGACCTGATTCGGGCGCGGGCAGCGGAAGGCTGGACACGTCCACCTTCGGCACGCAAAGGCATGACAGTAGTGCTACAGATCGGCATGTTGCCGGACGGTACGGTGACTTCGGTCAGCGTGGCCAAGGGCAGTGGCGATCCATCGTTCGACAGTTCGGCAGTTGCCGCGGTCAAGAACATTGGCCGGTTGACCGAGATGCAGGGAATGAAACCAAGCGACTTCGCTCCCTATCGTTCATTCAAGATGACATTCACACCTGAGGATCTAGCCTTGTGAGAAACCTTCTTCGAGGAATGCTTGTCGTTATTTGCTGTATGGCAGGGATAGCGGCGGCGGATGAAAAGAACATCCTGGTCACCAGCGGTAGTGATCGGGCCACCCCGATCGCCGTTGTACCGTTCGGTTGGCAGGGCGGCAGCGTGCTGCCGGATGACATGGCCCAGATCGTCAGCGACGACCTGCGCAACTCCGGCTACTACGCACCGATTCCGAAAGGCAACATGATCAGCCAGCCGAACCAGGCCAGCGAAGTTGTGTTCCGTGACTGGAAAGCCGTGGGCGCCCAGTACCTGATGGTCGGCAACATCACGCCGGCCGGCGGTCGCCTGCAGATCACCTACACCTTGTTCAACGTGGCCACCGAGCAGCAGGTCCTGACCGGCAGCGTCTCGGGCACCGCCGAACAACTGCGGGACATGGCCCACTACATCTCGGACCAGTCGTTTGAAAAACTCACCGGTATCAAAGGTGCGTTCTCCACACGTCTGCTGTATGTAACGGCTGAGCGTTTCTCCGTGGACAACACGCGCTACACCCTGCAGCGCTCGGACTACGACGGTGCGCGGGCCGTGACCTTGCTGCAATCGCGTGAGCCGATCCTGTCGCCGCGTTTCGCACCGGACGGCAAGCGTATCGCCTATGTGTCTTTCGAACAGAAGCGCCCGCGTATCTTCGTCCAGCACATCGATACCGGCCGTCGTGAGCAGATCACCAACTTCGAAGGCCTCAACGGTGCGCCGGCCTGGTCGCCGGATGGTTCGCGCCTGGCGTTCGTGCTGTCCAAGGACGGCAACCCGGATATCTACGTGATGAACATGGCTTCGCGCCAGATCACTCGCGTCACCAGTGGCCCGGGTATCAATACCGAACCGTTCTGGGGCAAGGATGGTTCGACCATCTACTTCACCTCCGATCGCGGCGGCAAGCCACAAATCTACAAAACAAGCGTGGGCGGTGGTGGTGCGGAGCGTGTGACCTTTATTGGTAACTACAACGCCAATCCGAAGCTTTCGGCCGATGAAAAGACGTTGGTGATGATTCACCGTCAGGATGGTTTCACTAATTTCCGGGTTGCGGCCCAGGATTTGCAGCGTGGAACCGTAAAAATCCTTACAGATACCAACCTTGATGAGTCAGCCACTGTTGCGCCCAACGGCACCATGGTAATCTACGCCACCCGCCAGCAGGGCCGGGGAGTCTTGATGCTCGTGTCCATTAATGGACGCGTAAGGCTCCCGCTTCCTACCGCACAAGGCGAAGTCAGAGAACCATCCTGGTCCCCTTACCTGAACTGACGCGGCGCTACAAAAAGATTTGCTTAACACACTGGGGTTCATTAGGAGTTTCACGATGGAAATGCTGAAGTTTGGTAAGTTTGCTGCTCTGGCTCTGGCTCTGTCCGTAGCCGTTGGTTGCTCGTCCAAAGGCGGCGACAATGCCGGTGAAGGCGCAGCTGTTGATCCAAACGCTGGTTACGGCGCTAACTCGGGTGCCGTTGACGGTTCCCTGAGCGAAGAAGCTGCTCTGCGCGCTATCACCACTTTCTACTTCGAATACGACAGTTCGGACCTGAAACCAGAAGCCATGCGCGCTCTGGACGTTCACGCCAAGGACCTGAAAGCTAACGGCGCTCGCGTTGTTCTGGAAGGTAACACTGACGAACGTGGTACTCGTGAGTACAACATGGCACTGGGCGAGCGTCGTGCGAAAGCCGTTCAGCGCTACCTGGTACTGCAAGGTGTTGCTCCAGGCCAACTGGAACTGGTTTCCTACGGTAAAGAGCGTCCAGTTGCTACTGGCCACGACGAGCAGTCCTGGGCTCAAAACCGTCGCGTCGAACTGCGTAAGTAATTCGTCATGCGAACGTGCCGTCGTGCTCTAACTGTATTGGCTCTCAGCTTCGCACCGCTTGCGGTGTGGGCTGCGGTTCCTGTAACGGATAGCAACTCTGGCTATAACAATAGCGGGAGCAGTTATCCGCCAGCGGGTTATGGCACGAACGGCGCCTATGCTGGGGGAGCGGCTACGGCCGCGCCCTCGGCACAGGGCGAGCTGTTCAACCAGCTGCAACGCATGCAGGATCAAATCGCGCAGCAACAAGGCGCTATTGAAGTGCTGCAGAACCAGGTGAACCAGCTCAAGCAAGAAGGCCTGGAGCGTTACCAGGATCTTGATCGACGTATAGGAGCCGGTGCTGCACCTGCCGCTACTCCTGATAATTCTTCTGCCGGTGGCGCGCCCAGTGCGGCCATCGGTGGTGCGGCAGCGGGGGCGGCTGCCAGCCAAGCCCCTGCCGCCAGCAGCGAACCGGGTGATCCGGCGAAGGAAAAACTGTATTACGATGCAGCCTTCGACCTGATCAAAGCCAAGGATTTCGACAAAGCCAGCCAGGCATTCAGCGCGTTCCTGCGCAAATACCCGAACAGCCAGTACGCGGGCAATGCCCAATACTGGCTGGGCGAGGTCAACCTGGCCAAGGGTGACTTGCAGGGCGCGGGCCAGGCGTTTGCCAAGGTCAGCCAACTGTATCCCAAGCATGCCAAGGTGCCGGATTCGCTGTACAAGCTCGCTGACGTAGAACGCCGCCTGGGTCATACCGACAAGGTCAAAGGCATTCTGCAGCAGGTCGTAGCCCAATATCCGGGTACTTCCGCTGCCCAGTTGGCTCAACGGGACCTGCAGCGCTTGTAAGCGATGCCGCCCGTTTAGAAGAAACCCGCGCCTGGCGCGGGTTTTTTCGTTAGAATCCACGCCCTTTTATGAAATACGCTCCTTGGGGCCCACGCGTTGGCGGGGTTCCTTGAAGTGCCTGACGGAGGCGGACAGCCTGTTCAGCTGTTACGCCCGTGGCGACTATGCAAGACACACTACGCATTACCGAAGTTTTTTACTCGTTACAGGGTGAAACGCGCACCGCCGGCCTGCCCACAGTCTTTGTGCGCTTGACCGGCTGCCCGTTGCGTTGCCAGTACTGTGACAGCGCCTACGCTTTCAGTGGCGGCACTATACGCACCCTCGACGACATCCTGGAGCAGGTGGCCGGTTACAAGCCGCGCTACGTCTGTGTAACAGGCGGCGAGCCGTTGGCCCAGCCCAACGCCATCCCTTTGCTCAAGCAACTGTGTGACGCCGGCTACGAGGTGTCCCTGGAAACCAGCGGCGCCCTGGATATTTCCGCTGTCGATCCGCGGGTCAGCCGAGTGGTCGACCTCAAGACCCCGGACTCCAAAGAGGCGCACCGCAACCGCTACGAGAACATCGAACTGCTGACGCCCAACGATCAGGTCAAGTTCGTCATCTGTTCCCGCGACGATTATGACTGGGCCACCTCCAAGCTGATCCAATATGGCCTGGAGCGCCGTGCGGGTGAGGTGCTGTTTTCCCCAAGCCATCACGACCTGAATGCACGCGAGCTGGCGGACTGGGTGGTGGCGGACAACCTGCCGGTGCGCCTGCAATTGCAGTTGCACAAGTACCTGTGGAACGACGAACCGGGGCGCTGAGAGGGCGTGCAAACAGCCGCTATGACGGCCCAGACGCGTTATTTCTGGTTTTTTTAAAATAAGGTGTTGAATAATCCTTAGAAATCAGTATTATACGCGCCACCACACAGCGGGTCGTTAGCTCAGTTGGTAGAGCAGTTGGCTTTTAACCAATTGGTCGTAGGTTCGAATCCCACACGACCCACCATTTTTGGCGGTTTAGAAAATCCGGAAGGCCCACGCAAGTGAGGATTTCCGGGTTTTTTTTTGCCTTGTGAAATCACACCTGCCTGTCACTGTTATCGGTGACTTACCGTTTCCAATGCCCGGTTAATGAGTGCGTGTCGTTTTTTTGACCTGGCGCTTTGCTATTAATGGGCTGTCAATCGATCTCTGTCTTGGTTAAATTAAAGCCTGTTCAGTTCAAGACATGGATCGTCTCATGACCACTCTTTCACCCATTGCTGCCAATACCCTCATTGTTCGCCGGCCAGAGAGCGTTGCCGCGACGCCGATACAAAGCAGCGACACCCTCTCTGCGCGTCCCTCCTCAGTGGTCAGTCTGGGCAATGTCGTCTCCGACACATTCGCCGATACCTATTCGCGCCGCGGACAGTTACCGGGTCACGAAAGCGTACGTGCCTGGGAAAGCGACAGCCAGAACGCGCTCGGCAAAACGATGGGTACCAACTTCAATTCATTGTCCACAGCCAGCCGCTTCAATGGCCTGGGCGCAGGCTTGCTTGAGCAGTTCGCCAAGGACGGCAGGGACATTTCCCAGTCAGTGCTCTACGCCAGCGCCGATCGTGCGGACAACGCCGGCGAGCTCAAAATCGACCAGTCGTTGCTGCACAGCAAGGCCGACAACCAGGTCAGCCTGAGTATCAAGACGGCCAGCGGCAAGACCGTCACCTTCAGCCTGTCCAGCCAGAGCGATGGCTTGGGCGTGCAGGCCACCGTGGATGGGGGTGAGTTGACCGCCGACGAGCTCAAGGCCGTGGGTCAACTGGGCAGTGCGTTCCAGGCGGCGGTAGATGGGCTTACCGCCATGCCGCCCAGGCTTGATTTAAGCAACTTGACTCAGTTCGACTCGAAGGTGCTGGCCTCGGTTGACCTCAACGCCAAACTGAAAACCTCGGCAGGGCAGGACCAGACCCTGGCCTTTCATGCGGACAGTCAAAGCCGCAGCACACGCATGAGCGGTCCGGACGGCGAATTGGACCTGTCCGTGGACCTGAAAAACGCGGCGATCCTGGGCAACGCCCAGCAACAGGCCAAGGCGCTGAAAAGCTACCTGGCACAGTTCGATCGGGTTCAGGAGCGTGGCAATGCGAAGGCGCAACTGATGACGATGTTCAAGGACGCGTTCAGCGCCATGAACAGCAATTATCCCCAGGGCCCCGGCGTTCCTGAGGCGTTGACCCTCAACCCGACCGACCAGGGCTTGCTGACCGGCCTGGCGGACTTCAAGGCGTCCATCAGGCAGGCCAGCGAATCCTCCAACCCGATGCGCCCGGCTGAAATCGACAGTTTTGCCTATAAAGTGTCGCAGAAAACCCGTGTCAGCGGCGCCAGCGCGTTGGATCGCAGCATCACCCAGGACCAGAAGTCGAGCCTCTCGGCCAGCTATCACAAGGGCCTTGATGGCAGTAAAAACCCAAGCCTGGGGCGCGATGAAAACTCGCAAAACTATCTTTACATTCAAGTCGAGGACAAGGCCACAAGTTCGGCCAACCTCTCCTACAAGAATGGCCTGCTGACCAACGCTTCGGTTTCCCAAGAGGCAAGCCAGACCACCCGCACGCAGAAGTACGTACAGGGTAAGTTGGTGGACGAAACCTTCGTGCCCAAGCAAGCCTCGGCTCAGCGTGACTACCTGGTGCTGTTGGAATACGCGGCCAAGGAGAGCAGGAAGTCCAAGGATGCGCTGCAAGAGTCCACCTTGAAGGATGCCCTGGCGACCCTGCATGAATCGGTGATGTTGCAGGAAGATCCGTCCGCCCTGACACACTGATTGATGACGTACGTGTAAGCCCTCACACCACCCGGCGCGGGTGGTGTGCATATTCGGCAAGTCCCCCACCACAACCGCCCATTGGCTGTAGTACCCAGTCGTGGAATGTCATGCGCGATATTCGCGGTAGCTGTCGGCTACTGCTCTTATTGGTTTTAGGAAAAATCCGTGTCGGTCGAGCGTTCTTTCTTGCAGTCTGCTTGGGGGCGCCCGTCTATGATCGAAAGTGTCTTGATACAGGGCAGCGTTTAATACAGTTGTATGACGTTTCCTATTTGATCAGACCTGTTTGAACAGCGATCCGGACGGTGGTTGATTACCCAACGTGTTTACGTTGGTGAGTTGCTCACCCTGGAAAGGTTCTCTTGTCATCATGCCCATGGATAGGCTCCGGATCTCACGCTTATCAATTGATTGACCCAAAAAAGAGCCTAGAACTTTGACGCCTATTGATCGTTCGCCAGTGTTTTCAACACAACTGTCTGATGCTTTTGCCCATGTACCTACGTTAGCCGCGGTCAATGTGATTACCCGGCAACGGAGCGACCCACACCCAACACAACCGAACAGCCTGCATCCGTCGGAGCCTGATGGCGTATGGAATACCGAGTCCATTCGCACGACAAGAGAGGCCACAACACCGCCTGCTGCATCGACGAGCACTATTGTTCGCACTAAGCTTGATAAAGTCAGCGATCCAAAACTCGAAATCAAGAAAGAGGCCACATCGCCCAATGGTTTATACGCGGTAAATTACTCACTTTCGGCGCCTGGTCCTGGGTTAAATAACATCACCTTTCCAATCAGTATCGATGAAGGCCTGCAAAGAAAGAAAGCGGGGGATGCCGGCACTTATTTTGCGATGCAGTTTGGCGTTAATAATCCGAAGGGTGCACCGCTTGCCAGGGGGTATATTGGTTTGCAGCCTCGGGGGGATGGCAAGGCACTGGTGGTTTTTTCTGGATTTGGTTCGCATTTCAAGGCCCCTCAGGGGCGCGCCGAGGCTGATGGGGGGGCGGGCGGCAGTAATAGCACCTTGGTGGATTTCAAATTTGGCCATAAATATAACCTGACAATCGAGGTCGACCCTAATGACCCTCACAGGCTCAAAGGCTTTATTCAGGATGTCACAGACCCCGATAAGCCCGGCTCCAAACAACACGTCAAAGACCTTTACGTCGATCAGAAAGTCGCGTTGTCGGGTCGTGATGTAGGTTTCGTAGAGCACTACGGCGCGGGAATCAATCGAAGCTCGCAGATCGGGACAATGAGCGGCAGTTTTTCAGCGCCCTTTACCACGGATGATAAGGGCAATGTCAGGACGGGTGAAATCAGAAGTAGTGGGCTATATGGCCGGTACAAGAACTCGATGGTCGGTAACGAAGAACTTACCAAGGAGTCGGGTAAAGGTAAGCTGCTGCATTTTTCGTTTCAGGGAGTGGGTTACCAGAAAAAAGCCTGAGGCATTACGTTTGTTCAGGCGCGCAGTCAGATTGACAGCGTAAGTCCTGCGTGAAGTCGCTACCCGTGCAAACCTTGGCGGGTAGCCTATGTTCAGTACAAAACCGTCCGTCGGTCTCCCAAGGGCGCGGACAATACTGAGACAGATCTTATTTTTTAGCGGCTTTCCTATCCCTACCATTGTGTTTCGTTTGGTTTATGAAACATTTAATGGTTCCTGTGATGTCAAAGTTAACGTTCGTTGTTCTATTTACTTATCTGTTCTCGGATTACTTCGCCCCTGAAGTACGCGCCGAGTATTTAAATACCGCTTATATGCGCCATGATTCAAGCCTGGCTGCCCATACCGACCAGCGTATCGGTAAGGTGGTGGAGCGTGCCCATGAGTTGATCGGCACGCCTTACCGCTGGGGAGGTGCTTCGCTCAAAACCGGCTTTGATTGCAGCGGCCTGTTGCATTACTTGTTCCGCACCGAGGCAGGGCTGTCCATTCCGCGCACCACCACCACGATGCTGGCCTCCAACGCCAAGACGGTTGCGCGCAGTCGTTTGAAAGTCGGTGATGCGGTGTTCTTCAAACATAACGGTGGGCAGCGTATGAACCATGTGGGGATTTATATCGGCAATGACCGCTTTATTCATTCGCCGCGTACCGGCAAGACGATTCGAATCGACTCATTGAGCAATAGTTATTGGAATAAGAGTTATCACACCGCCAAACGCTTTCATTGAAAGCACCTGAACGCACACAACAGCCCCCGTCTTTCAGCGAGACGGGGGCTGTTGTGTGTTGGCGATAGGTCTGCATACAAATTAAAAACCGCAATTCCTCCCTGTGGTGAGCGGGACAAGCCCGCTCACCACATCAGCCCACTCGCCATAGTTTTTTCGCTCACCGAAAGTTGTGTAGATACCGCTATCGAGAGCAAGCCCCCTCCCACATTTGGATCCCGGGGAATCAGGTAGATGTCTGCCAGCTGTCCGGCTGTCACGGGAGCAAGCTCCCTCGCCACAGGCACAGTGTTCGCCCTCAACTGACTCGCCTCAACCCTTGACCAGCGTGACCACCCGTTGCGGAAACGGAATCGAGATACCTTGGCGCGCCAGCGCATCCCGGGCTCTTTCGTTGAACTGGTACATCACGTCCCAATAGTCTTCATTGTTCACCCACACCCGCAGCGATACGGTCACCGCGCTGTCGCCCAATGCCTTGACCACCACCTCCGGTGGCGGATCGCGATGGATCTTCGGGCTATCGCACAGCCCCAGCAGTACCTGCCTGGCGGTGTCCAGGTTGGCGGCATAGTCCACGCCGACGTCGAATACCACCTTGCGCAAGGCTTCGGCCGAATAGTTGACGATCACCCCGTTGGACAAGCTGCCGTTGGGCACGACGATGCGTTTGTTATCGACGCTGCGGATGACCGTGTGGAAGATCAGGATCGCGTCGACTTCGCCGTACACCCCCTGCACCTCGATGCGGTCGCCGACCTTGAAGGGCCGGAACAGCAAAATCAGCACCCCGCCGGCAAAATTCGACAGGCTGCCCTGCAATGCCAGGCCAATCGCCAGCCCGGCCGCGCCCAAGGCGGCGACGAAGCTGGTGGTTTGCACGCCAATCATCGAGGCGACACTGATGATCAGCATGATCTTCAGCGCGACATTGACCAGGCTGCCGACAAACCCCTGCAGGGTCTTGTCGACGCTGCGTCGGCCCAATAGCTCGCCAATGCGTCGGGTCACGGTGCTGATCAGCCACCAACCGACAGCCAGCGTGATGGCGGCCAGGCTAAGGCTGAAAGCGTGTTCGAGGACGACGGGCAGCCAGCTTTCGGTGTGTTGAATCAGTGCGTTTAAATCGAGTTCCATGTGTATATCCGTTGATTAAGTAAGGCCACTGCGCGCGCGTTTGCAACCTAACATCCACGCAGTGGCCGGTTTGTGGGGCGAATCTGATTCAGTCGCGCAACTGCGCCGCCAGCGTTTGCACGCGGCTCAAATTGCCTTTGGCGACGCGGGTGACACCGGCCCCGTACTCCGCGTCGGCCTTGTACAGAAACGACAGGATATGGTGCTTGCTCTCGTCGTCCGCGCCGGCCAGCGAGTGGCCGAAGTTGGCGATCAGGTCCTTGCGCGCCTGGCTGTTGAACGAGCGATACAAGTCGCCGGCTTGCTGGAAGTTCTGTTCGCGCGAAAGGCCCGCCTGTTGGGTGCTGCCCGACAGCGCTGTGGCGCTGTAGCGGGCCTGGGGCGTTTCGTTCAAGGGCAGCAGGCGGCTGGGTTGGTAGTTCACCCCGGAAAGGCTGATGGCCGCATTGAGCGCGCCGTCCTGGTTGACATTCTTGACCGGTTTTCTCGGCGCATTGACCGGCAACTGATGGGCATTGGCGCCCAGGCGATACATCTGCGCGTCGGCGTAGGCGAACAGGCGCCCTTGCAGCAGGCGGTCCTCGGAAGGTTCGATGCCGGGGATCAGGTTGGACGGGGCCATGGCCACCTGTTCGGTTTCCAGAAACACGTTGGACGGGTTGCGGTTGAGCACCATCTGGCCGACCTTGCGCAGCGGCACGTCCGGCCACACCTTGGTCGCATCCAGCGGGTCGAAGGGGTAGTCGGCCAGTGCCTCGGGCTTGAGCAATTGCACGTACAGGTCCCATTTAGGGAAGTTGCCCCGCTCGATCTGGGTGACCAGGTCGTGGGTCATATGGCTGTGGTCGGCGCCCTGCACCCGTGCAACCTCGTCGGGCGTCAGGTTGCGCTTGCCCTGCAGGCTCTTCCAATGAAACTTGACGTAGTGCACCTGCTTGTCGGCATTGACGAACTTGTAGGCGTGCACGCCGTTGCCATCCATTTCCCGGTAGCTGGCGGGCGTGCCGGCGTTGGAATACAGCTCGGTCAGCGTGCGCGTGGCCTCCGGCACGTGGGAAAAGAAATCGAAGCGGCGCGCATCGTCGCTCAGGTTGGTGCGCGGGTCGGGCTTGAAGGCATGCACCATGTCGGCAAACTTGATCGCGTCACGGATGAAAAACGTCGGGAAATTGTTACCCACCAGGTCCCAGTTGCCCTCGGTGGTATAGAACCGGGTGGCGAACCCCCTGGGGTCGCGCAGGGTCTCGGGCGAGTGGTGGCCGTGCACCACCGAGGAAAAACGCACGAATACCGGTGTCACGGTGCCCTGGGTGAACACCCCGGCGGGGGTCAAGGTTTGCAGGTTGTCGCTGGCGACGAACACGCCATAGGCACCGGTCCCGCGGGCATGCACCACGCGTTCGGGAATACGCTCGCGGGCAAACCGCTGCAGCTTTTGAATCAGGTGCACGTCTTGCAGCAACACCGGCCCGTTGGGCCCGGCGGTTTGCGAATGCCGGTTGTCACCGACGGCAGCGCCATTGTCACGGGTGAGTGCGTCACCCTGGGCCGCGAGCGGCAGCAGGCAAAGGGTCAGCAGGGACACTGCCAGTTGTTGCGGGCGGGACAAGAACACGCGAAGGCTGGCCAACGTATAGCACTCCAGAAACGGTTAATAACGACTCACGCATGTTCGGGGTCGTCATCGAAGTTCATCCGGATCTATGCGTGCGCAATCGCTTACTGTCGTCTGTTAGTTAGCTGTGTTGCTTTGAGACTTGTCTCGAAAGTAAAAAAATACCCCGTGCACCGCCTGATTCGGCAATTGAGACAGTTCTTAGAGTGCCTGGTTTTTTTTGCGATTATTGTTGGACGATCGGTCATAAAAAAATAGCCACTTGGCGCTGACTGTTTTATCAACATTCGAGGCCCTTTCTTAATAAGCGAGGGCATTTATTACTGCGTAATTGGGCGGCCTGGGCCGTGCGATAAAGAACACGGCTTAAACAGCCTGGGAAAATGAGGTGCATGATGTCTGGGGTTATTAGAGTGGGGGTGCTGGATGAACATGAGGTAGTCCGTTATGGCTTGCACACGCATTTGGCGGAGCAGTCCGGTATCAGCGTGGCGGGGGTGTACGACCAAGTGGGCGCGGTATGGCGGGCGCTGGAACACAACCTGATCGACCTGCTGGTGATGAGCCACGCGCTGCAAAAAACCGATGCATTGAACCTGGTCAAGGCCATACGCCACGATTGCCCGCAGCTCAAGCAACTGCTGATTGTCGACGAGGCTGACCCCAAGGTCGCCCTGTCGCTGCGTGCCGGCGGTGCCCACGGCGTGGTGTGCAAGCGCGAGCCGCTGGACGTGCTGATCCAGGCCGTGCGGGCCGTTGCGGCTGGCGAACGCTACCTGAGCCCGAGCATTGTCGCGGCGCAGGCGTACAGCCCCATCCCCGCCTGGTGGGATTGCTCCGATGCCGCCGAGGTACTCGCCGCCCACCCTGCGCTGTCGCTGCGCGAGCGTGAGGTGCTGCGTTTGTGCATCAGCGGGCTGACGGTCACGCGCATTGCCGAAATTTCCCACCGCAGCCTGAAAACCGTGAGCACGCAAAAGTTGGCGGCTTATCGCAAGTTGGGCGTCAAGAGCGATATGGACCTGTTTAAACGCTTGTCTCAGCCCGGTGGTTTTGACGGCATTTGAGACAAATCTCAAAGACGCAAAAAATGAAGTCGTTATGATCAAGTGGTTTCAAGGATGAGACCCACCCGTGTGTTAAATGCAGTAAACGGCCAGCGCGTGTAGCGCGTGGGACGGTGTGTAAGTTGTTACCTCTTCGCTCTGACTTTTATACCCGCGCTTGCGCGGGTTTTTTTTTAAAGCGAGGCAGCACCCTGGCACGGGAAATACCGTGCCCGTATTACCCGGTCAACTACCTGGTAGAGGTTCGGGGTTTTGAGACAGTTCTTATATTGCGGATTACGCCATACAAGGACAATTCCTGCATCCCAAGGATTCCTCTTAACGGAGTGGCTTGGTTGATAGGTATACCGGATTTACCGGTATGACGACCATCCTGACTAAACAGTAGGCAGATAACGTGAACAAAGCAGTGAATGTCGCCGTTGTAGACGGCAAAACGATTACCCAAACGGTGGACCTCGGTGCCGCCAAAACCGGTCAACCTGTGCGTATCAAAGCCGTGCAGGGTGGCAAATACATCCTCGGCGAAGGTGAAAAAGGCATCGCCCCGGAAAACATCACCATCAAGCGCGTAGGCAAAAACCTGCACATCGCTCTGGAAGGTTCCGACCCGGACCAGCCCGACCTGATCATCGAAAACTTCGAAGGCACCGGTGGCCAACTGGTCGGTATTGCCGAAGACGGTTCCTACTACCCGTACATCTCCTCCGACGCCGACCAGGACCGCTCCGCCGCGTTCCTGTACGAAGGCATTGAATCGCCACAAGTGCTGGGCGCACAGTCGCTGGCCGGTTTCGGCAATGGCCTGGTGGCCGGCAGCGGTATCGGTTGGTTCTGGCCGGCGCTGCTGGGCCTGGGTGCCCTGGGCCTGCTGGGCGGCATCTATGCGGCCACCCGCGACAGCGACAGCAAAAAAGACGGCGTCGCTGCCGGCAGCAACCCGGACAAAGGCGCCATCGGCGGCGCGAACGACGACGTCGGCGACAAGCGAGGCGATATCCTGCCTGGCGAGTCCACCGACGACCGCACCCCCACCTTCACCGGCATCGGCCGCCCTGGCACCAGCGTCGAAATCGTCGACAACGGCAAAACCATCGGCACCGCCATCGTCGGCGAAGACGGCAAGTGGACGTTCACCCCGGCCGAGCCTGGCCTGAGCGACGGTTCGCACACCATTGTGATCATTCCGGTGGACCAGGACGGCAACAAAGGCGAGCCTTCCCCAGGCCATGAAATCATCGTCGACACCGTGGCGCCTGGGCGTCCGTTGATCGAAGGCGTCTTCGACGACGTCGCGCCGAACGAAGGCCTGATCGCCAGCGGCGGCCACACCAACGACACCACCCCGACCCTCAGCGGTACCGCCGAAGCCGGCTCCATCGTGCGCATCCTCGACAACGGCGTGGAAATCGGCAGCGTCTTGGCCGATGCCGATGGCAAGTGGAGCTTCACCCCGGACCCGGCACTGGCCGAAGGCGCTCACGAGTTCACCCTGATTTCCGAAGACGCCGCCGGCAACGTCAGCGTACCTTCGCTGCCGTTCCCGATCATCGTCGACACCACTGCACCGACCAAACCGGGCGCGGGCACCGGTGCCATCGAGCTTGTACAAGACAACTTCGGGCCGGACCAAGACGACATCAAAAATGGCGACACCACTGACGACAAAACCCCGACCTTCCAAGGCGGCGGCGCCACACCCGGCGACACTGTGGTCATCATCGACAACGGCGTCGAAATCGGCACCGCCATCGTCGGCGAAGACGGCCGCTGGGAATTCACGCCGGAAGAACCTGGCCTGGGCGAAGGTTCCCACGAAATTGTGGTAGTCATCCGTGACCCGGCCGGCAACGACAGCGAGCCGTCCGACCCATGGATCGTGATTGTCGACACCACCGCTCCCGCCGCACCGACCATCGGTAGTGTCGTGGACGACCAGGGCAACGTTATCGGCCCGATTGGCCAGGATGGCACCACCGACGATGCCCAGCCGCACATCTCCGGTACCGCCGAGCCCGGCAGCCTGGTGATCATCTACGACAACGGCATCGCAATCGGTAGCGAGCGCGTCGACGCCGACGGCAACTGGTCGCACCTGCCGGTACCGGCACTGCTCAACGGCAGCCATGTGTTGACCGTTACAGCCACGGACCCGGCCGGCAATGTCAGCCAATCGTCCGGCGAGCATCGCTTCGAACTGATCGCCGGTGGCACGCCAACCGCACCGAGCATCACCGGCGTGGCCGATGATGTGGCCGATGGCATCGGCAATATTTCGCCGGACGGTCACACCAACGACACCCTGCCGGAAGTCTCCGGTACCGCCGAACCGTTTGCGATCATTCAGCTGTTCGTCAACGGCGTTCCGGCGGGCAGCATCGCCGCCGATGCGGTGGGCCGCTGGGCCATCACGCCCAACCCGGCGCTGAGCGAAGGGGCCAATGACCTGACGGTGACCGCCACCAACGCAGCAGGCAACACCAGCGTGCCTTCCGGCCCGTACCCGATCATCGTGGATACTACCGCTCCAGCAACTGCGGATGGCACCCTGACGGATAACGTCGGTACAATCGTTCCGATTGAGGACGGCGACACCACCGATGACAGCACCCCGACGTTCAACGGCACCGCTGAGCCGCATGCCACGGTCATTATTTCCCTGGGTAACGGTGAGTCTTACAGCGTAAAAGTCGACGCGGACGGTAACTGGACATTCACCCCGCCCTCACTGAAGGATGGCAGCTACAGCTTCAGCACGGTCGTAGTGGATGACGCGGGTAACCGCAGTGCGGCCAGCACGCCAATCAACTTCACCATTGACACCCGCGCTGTGGTCATCAGCATTGACGAGGCTGGCGATAATGTCGGCGTCATCCGGAACCCACTGGTTGACGGCGGCGTGACCGATGACACCACGCCGACCCTGAGCGGCCGTGGCACACCCGGTGGCACCGTGACCATTTACGTGGACGGCAAGGCGTTGCCTATGACCGCGAAGGTTGACCCGTTGGGCCGATGGAGCTTTGAAATCAACCCGGCGCTGGCGGAAGGCAATTATGTGTTCACTGCCACCGTGACCACCCCGGCTGGCGGCGAAAGCGCCCCAACGGCACCGTTCCGTCTGGAAATCGACCTGACGCCATCCGCGGCGCCGACCATTGATTCGATCACCGATGACGTGGGTAGCGTTCGCGACCCGCTCGTCGATGGCTCGACCACCGACGACACCACTCCGACCCTGCGGGGTACCGGTGTGGCGGGTGAAACCATCATCATTCGAAACGGTGGTGTGGAATTGCACCGTGTCACTGTCAATCCGGACGGTAGCTGGTCGTTTACGCCTAACCCGCCGTTGAACAACGGCAGCACTAACGTGTTCACTGTTGTGTCTCAGGATGCGGCGGGGAATCAGAGTGTGCCGTCGGCTTCGTGGACCATTATTGTTGATACCTCGGCGCCTGCTGTACCGGTCATCGGCTCTTTGATCGACGACGTTGGTTCCAATACTGATCCTGTGGCCAGTGGTGGTCTTACAGACGATCAATTGCCGGCGCTTTCAGGCACGGCTGAGCCTGGTAGCACTGTTTCTATTTTCTTGGACGGAGAATTTCTTGGCACTGCTGTTGCGGATACAACAACGGGCAAGTGGGATTTTCAGACGGTTGAACCGATAGCGTTAGGGGAGCATGAATTTACTGCAAGTACAGTGGATGCGGTAGGAAATGTTAGTGCTGAAAGTACTCCGTTTGAGTTTTCGGTAGTTGGCTTTTCGGGCACTGCAGATATGGAGGGGCTTACTCATCAAACATTCAATCTCAATACTTCGGTAGCTATAGGTGGGGGGCTGACTTTAAGTATGTTAGCGCTTGGTCTTGTTACTGGCGGGGGGGGGTAAATGGAATTGAAGCAGATTCATTGTCAATTCCTGAGTTTGGCACTACTGTGATGGTGTTATCGGATCGTAGTCGCTCAAGATTTGATATTGATGGGGTTACCGATGCTATACAGTTTTCGGTGGGTGGTGGCAATTATGGCCATACAATTATTGACTTTTACGATGCTGACGGAAATCTTATAGAAAGTGTTAGATTTGATGTCGGTTTTGGATTGAATGAATTTTCATATACTCCTCCGCATGGAGTTGGCGTTTCGTACTTTGAAGTGTCCGTTAGCGATCTTTCTGGAATCGCCATTGATAATTTCAAATTAGGGCAGGATGTAACTCTGCCAGTAAATGAAGTGGCCAATAGCGATAAAATTGATAACGACGTTTTCCTTCTCGACAACATCGAAGAACTCGACGCGGAAGGCGTTTTCATCAAGGGTGGTGACGATATCGACACCGTGAAGCTCACCGGTGCTGATCAAGTTCTGGATCTGTCGGCCCTGGCCAACAAAGTCACCTCAATCGAAATCATCGACCTCACCGGCACCGGCAACAACACCCTGAACCTGTCCCTCGGCGACGTTCTGGCCCAGGGTGACAGCAGCCTGTTCACCGGCGACGACGTGACCCAGATGATGATCAAAGGCAACGCCGGCGACGTCGTCAACCTCGACGACCTGCTGCCGGACGGCACCGATCCGGGTGATTGGGCCACCGTGGGTACCACCACCGTCGCCGGTGTGACGTACAACGTGTACCAACACTCGACCCTCGATGCGCAGTTGCTGGTTCAGGACGGCGTCACCACCAACCTGGTGTAACGACCAACACCCAGCGCAGGTTTTGCCTGCGCCGGGTTTGGGCGGCCAAGCGGTTGGTTCACGCCAGCCTCAACCTATTCAATAGCTGCGAACGCCATGGGGTGTTCGCGGTGGAGTTTTAATCATGTTTGCACGTAACAAGACCTTCAGTGCCGCGGCGTTTGCCGCTGCCCTCTGCGCGATGCCACTGGCTCAGGCAGAGCAACAGTACCGTTCGGGTGGTATCCAGACCTTCGGTACGTCGTACAGCGCCGTGGCGCCGGTGGCCGATGGCCAGGCTCAAGTGGTGTACTACCGCACCGGCGGCATGGGCCAAGCCAAAGGCGCCGCCAACGTTTATGTAGACGGCGAGTACCACACCAGCCTGTTACCGGGCGGTTACAGCACCTTCTGCGTGGTACCGGGCAACCGTACCCTGGGTGCCTACATCGGTGACGCGCCGCGTTACACCGGCAAGAACGTCGACCTGTATTCGGCCAACCTGGAAGGCGGCAAGACCTACTTCCTCAAAGTGCGCGACAACAACAGCGGCGCGCCGCTGGCGGTGACCCGCGCCGAAGCCGAGCGTGACCTGGCCGGCAGCCGTGCCCAGGTGCAGGCGCTGTCGCGTGCCTCCAAGGTGCAGCAGTGCAACAGCCTGGCGATGGCGCCAGAAACCGCGCAGTTCAAGGACTACGCGTTGTCGGGCGATGTGCTGTTCGCGTTTGGCAAGTCGGGTTACCAGGACATCAGCAGCCGTGGCCGCATCGCGATCCTGGAGCTGATCACTCAGCTTAACCGTGAGCACGCCAAGCTCGACCGCGTTGAAGTGGTGGGCCATACCGACCCGATCGGTTCGTATGCCGCCAACCAGGCCCTGGGCCTCAAGCGCGCCCAAACCGTACGCCGCCTGCTGATCGACGGTGGCCTGCCGGCCAACGCCGTGACCGCGCGCAGCGCCGGCAGCAGCGAGCCGGTCGTCGACGAATGCTACGGCGGCAAAGCCGAGCAAGTGGCGTGCAACGCGCCAAACCGTCGGGTGGTGGTGCGTGTGGATGTAAGCCGCCCGTAAGACGGGTTGTCTTCAACGGGAGGGCGCGAGCCCTGTTGAGATCGTTCCCACGCGAAGCCTGGGAACGATCAACAATCGCAGCCTCGCCGAGGCTCGACAGCTTCCCCCTGGATCGTATGTGCCCACCCGGTCACCCTGGCCGCGACTGCCCTGCAGTGGCGGCTTTTTTTTCCGATAAATCATCAGTCATCGCCAAGGCGGTGATCACGGCGGAGTAACGCCCCATGTTTTTGCTTGATAGGAAACAAACCGCCGTGCTGTTAAGCGCGGCCCTGTTCAACTTGCCGGTTTTGGCCACCGTGGTGGTCAAAGACGCCGGCAAAGTATTCGATGCCCCTTACCTGTCGGCGCCCGCTGTTGGCGAAGACCAGGTGCAGGTGGTGTACTACCGCGCCCAAGGCGGGGTGCAGCGCCAAAGCGCGGCCCACGTCTACGTTGACCGCGAATTCCACACTGGCCTGTTGCCGGGCGGCCACACCACGCTGTGCGTGGCGCCGGGCCTGCATACGCTGGGGGCTTACCTGGACGATATGCCGCTGTACAAAGGCAAGCACAGCGACCTGTATCAAGCGTCGCTGCAAGGCGGCAAAACCTATTTTCTGCGAGTGCGCGAAGACGGCAACACCTTCCCGCAACCGGTGAACCGCGCCGAGGCCGAGCGTGAGCTGGCGACGTCGCGCACGCAAGCCCATGCGGTGTCCCGCGCCTCGACCGTGGAAGCGTGCCGGCATTACGACTACCTGGTCGACACCTCGCGCTTCAAGCGCTATGAGCTGTCGGGTGATGTGGTGTTCAACTTCGGCAAATCCGGCCCGCAGGACATCTCCGCCGCCGGGCACAAGGCCCTGGCCCAACTGATCACCGCCTTGCAGCACGACGATGCACAGATCAAACAGATGCAAGTGGTGGGGCACACCGACCCGATCGGCGACGAGGCCGCCAACCAGCAACTGGGCCAGCGCCGCGCCGACACCTTGCGCAGCCTGTTGATCGCCAAGGGCATCCCCGAATCGATCATCAGCGCCTCCAGCGCCGGCAACCGCGAGCCGGTGGTGTACAGCTGCTACGGCAACCGCGAACAACGCATCGCCTGCTACGCGCCGAACCGGCGGGTGGTGGTAACGGTGGAGTTGGGGCAGCGCTGAAAGACGGGATGCAATTGGGCATCCAGGCACTGCTGGAGATCCAAAAAAGTGCTGGAGATCCAAATGTGGGAGGGGGCTTGCCTCCACCTTCGCATGCACCGTTCTGAGATTGAGATCGTTCCGTTCTCTGTGGTGAGCGGGCTTGTCGAATCGTCGCACCGCCCGCTCACCACAACAACCCGATCAAAACTGGGTATCCAGGCACTGCAGAAGATCCAAAAAGTGCAGGAGATTCAAATGTGGCCTGCACATTCATCTCTCATGGCATGCCACTGTTTTGGGACAGGTCTTATTCATCCAAACAGGCCGTCTTGTCAGAATTCTCCTAACGGTTTCCAAGGCTCCACCGCACAGGTGGGTCTGCCTTGAGACATCCATTTTCATGGTGATCGCCACCGGCGATCCAGGACTCTTGTGATGACTACAGACGCGCCTGTTGGCTCAAGCGTGCAAGACAAGGTGTTGCCCGCTTCTCAAACGACTATCCAGGACACCTTGCTCGACAGTGTGTCGTGGATGTGTGATCACTACGGCGTGGGCAAGTCCGCCGAGGCGCTCACTGCCGGCTTGCCCAAGGGCAACCAGCTGGCGCCGTCGCTGGCGCTGGCGGCGTTGTCTGCCGCCGGGCTCACCGCCGGGTTGGTGGAGCGCCGGCCCCAGGCCCTGCCCAAGCAATTGGTGCCGATGGTCCTGCTGCGCAAGGAGCAGGGCGGTTGCATCCTGCTCGGGCGGGTGATCCGTGCCAATGAAGAGGGCAAGAAAGCCCACTACTACCAGGTGATCCTGCCGGAAATCGGCCGCGAGCCGGTTGAGTTGGACCAGGCCGGTATCGATGCGCTGTATGCCGGCCACGCCATTCTGGTCAAGCCCAGGGCCAAGGTCGACCTGCGCGCCGGCGATGAAGTCGCGCGCCCGGCCGGCCACTGGCTGCTCAGTACCCTGTGGCGCTACCGCAGTTACTACCGCAGTGCGGCCATTGGCGCGGTGTTGATCAACGTGCTGGGCCTGGCCACGATTTTCTTCACCATGAACGTGTACGACCGGGTGGTGCCGAACCAGGCGTTTGTGACCCTGTGGTCGTTGGGCATCGGTGTGTCCATCGCGATGATTTTTGAAGCGGTGGCGCGGTATGTGCGTGCGCACTTGCTTGATGTGGCCGGCAAGAAAGCCGACCTAGTGCTGGGCACGATGCTGTTTCGCCAGGCGCTGTCGATTCGCATGGAAAACAAACCGGCGTCGTCCGGCTCGTTCGCCAACCAGTTGCGCGAATTCGAATCGGTGCGCGACTTCGCCACCTCGGCCACCCTGGCGGCGATTTCCGACTTGCCGTTCGTGCTGATGTTCGTTGGCGTGATCTTTGTGGTGGGCGGCCCGCTGGGCTGGGTGCCGTTGCTGCTGATCCCGCTGATTCTGATCATCAGCGTGATCATCCAGTGGCCGCTGGCGCGCACCATGAAAGAGAACATGCGTGAAGGCGCCCTCAAGCAAGGCGTGCTGGTGGAATCGGTCGAAGGCCTGGAAACCCTCAAGGCCGTGGGCGGCGAAGCCTACATGCAGCGCCGTTGGGAAAACTTCAGCGCGCTGTCGGCGGCGACCTCGATGAAGTCGCGTTCGTTGTCCAGCCTGGCGACGGGCGTGGTGACCTTTTTGCAACAGATCCAGACCGTGGTGTTGATCATCATCGGTGTGTACCTGATTGACGCCGGCGACCTGACCATGGGCGGCCTGATCGCCACCGTGATGCTCGCCGGGCGTGCCACCGGGCCGCTGGGGCAAGTGATCGGCCTGGCCGTGCGCTTCCAGCAAGCCAAGGCGGCGCTGGGTTCGCTCAATGGTTTGATGGCCATGCCGGTGGATCGCGACTCGACCTGCCAGTACCTGTCCAAGCCGCCGCTGACCGGCCAGTTGACGGTCAAGAACGTAGGCTTTTCGTACCCCGCGCCGCCGATGCAACCCAACCCCGCGGTGCTGCAGGCCGTCAACCTGACGGTGGCCGCCGGTGAGCGCGTGGCGATCCTGGGGCGTATCGGCAGCGGTAAATCCACCTTGTTGCGGGTGATGGCGCGCCTGTATGCCCCGGTCGAAGGGCAGATGTTCTCCGACGGCCTGGACGTCAACCAGATCGACCCGGCCGACTGGCGTAAAGCGGTCGGTTATGTCGGCCAGGATGCGCGGCTGTTCTACGGCTCGCTGCGCGAGAACGTGATGATCGGCCGTCCGGATGCCACCGCCGAAGAGTTTTTGCGGGTATTGCGCCTGACCGGTCTCGACCACGTGGCGGCCAAGCATCCCAAGGGCATCAACCTGCCGATCGGCGAGATGGGCGAAGGCCTGTCGGGCGGCCAGCGGCAGTTGGTGTCCCTGGCCCGCAGCCTGCTGGCGCGGCCGAAAATGCTGTTGCTCGATGAGCCCACCAGCGCCATGGATTCGCAGACCGAAGTGCTGTTTCTGGAGCACCTCAAACGCGCCACCGAAGGCCAGGCCATGGTGGTGGTGACCCATCGTCCGTCGTTGCTGGCGCTGGTGGACCGCATCGTGGTGGTGGACGACGGCAAGGTCGTGGCCGATGGCCCGAAGGCGCAGATCCTCGCGGCGCTGTCGAGCAACACCCCACCCGAAGCCGTGCAAACGGCCCAGGCCGCGGCCCGCCCAGGCGCCCCCGCCGCGCCAAAACCGACCCCCAGCGTTGCGGCGGCAGTGCCTGCACGCCCAGCGAGCGCGACTGTAAAAGCAGAGGTAAGACCGTGATCCGCACCTTTTTGCGCCGTGACAAACCGGCCAACCTTGAGCCCGGCGATGCCGCGTTCATGAACGACGTTCAAGAGTCGTTGCTGTCCCAGACCACCCCCGGCTCCAAGCTGGTGCTGTACCTCATCGCCGCCGTGCTGGTGATCGGCGTGGTGTGGGCGTATTTCGCCCGGGTGGAGGAAATCACCCTGGGCGAGGCGAAGATCATTTCGCTGAGCCGTGAACAAGTGATTCAGAGCCTTGAGGGCGGGATCCTGCTGGAGATGAACGTGCGCGAAGGCGCCGTGGTGGAGAAGGGCCAGGTGCTGCTCAAGATCGACCCGACCCGCGCCGAGTCGAGCTACCGCGAAGTGCTGTCCAAGGTCATCGGCCTCAAAGCGTCGATCGCTCGTCTGCGTTCCGAGGCGTATCAACAGCCGCTGGAGTTCGACGACATGGTCAAGCAGGACCCGGACGTGGTGGCTCAGGAAACCCGTGCCTATGAGTCGCGTAAACGCGCGCTCAACGACAGCATCAGCGCACTGGAGCGCAGCTTTACGCTGTCTTCGCGTGAAGTGCGCCTGGCCGAGCCGCTGGCGGCCAAAGGGCTGATGTCGGAAGTTGAGTTGCTGCGTATCCGCCGTTCGGCCAACGACATCAAGTCGCAGATCGTCGAGCGCATCAACAAGTTCCAGGCCGACGCCAACTCCGAGCTGTCACGGCTGGAACTGGAGCTGTCGCAGATCAGCGAGAACCTGATCGGCCGCGCCGACATCCGCGACCGCACGGTGATCACCGCACCGGTACGCGGCACCGTGAAAAACGTGCGGGTCAGCACCATTGGCGGGGTGATCCAGCCCGGCGAGCACATCCTTGAGATCGTGCCCCTGGAGGAGCAACTGCTGGTGGAAGGCAAGATCCGCCCTTCGGACGTGGCCTTTCTGCGCCCTGGCCTGGCGGCCACGGTGAAGATCACCGCCTATGACTACGCGATTTATGGCGGCCTGAAAGGGCGGGTGGAACACATCAGCCCGGACACCCTCAAGGACGACCAGAAAGCCGCATCGGGTCGCCCCGACGACACCTATTACCGGGTCTTGGTGCTGACCGACAGCAGTGAGCTGACGGCGGGCGGCAAGTCGCTGCCGATCATTCCGGGCATGGTTGCCTCGGTGGAGATCCGCACCGGTGAAAAGACCATCCTCAATTACTTGCTCAAGCCCGTGCTCAAGGCGCGTGAAGCCTTCCGGGAGAGATGAATCATGGTTTCCATTCATAACCAGACAGCGGCGCATACCGCCGCTGAACCGCCGTATCGCTTGAACGTATTCGCTTCGCTGCTGTGGTGCTTGTCGGCCGGCCTGTATGGGGCTTCGGTGCAGGCCAACGAGTTGCCGACGTTTGAAGCGGCCACCCCGGCCGCGCGTACGCCGGTGACCCCCGTTGCGCCGGCACCGCGCGCCAAGGTCCAGACCGTATCGCTGGAACCCGCCGCGCCTGCCAGGGTAAGAACGGTGTCGCTGGAACCCGAGCTGCAAGTGCGCCCGCCGGCGGCGCGGGTCACGCAAGCACCGGTGGTGTTCGAGCGCGCGGCGCCGGTGACGGCGTATACCCCGGCGGCCCGTCCGTTGCGTTCGGGCGATGAGACACTGGCGTTTTCCAAGGTGAACGCCGACACCGCGTCAAAGCCGCTCACGTTCACCGCGACGTCCGGCGCTCAAACGCGGCCTGTCGGTGCATCCGGTGCCGCGTCGGGTAACGTGCGCCAGACGGTGCCGGGCGTATCGGCCTTGGCCACGCTGGGCGTGTCGAGCGCCGTGGCGGCCAGTCAAGTCACGGCGGTCGGGCCGTCCGAGCGCGAACTGCGCGAACTGTTCCATCGCGCCGTGCGGGCCGCCGCCGAACGCAGCCCGCGGGTGCAGGCGGCGCTGGCGGAACACTCGGCCAGTGAGGCCGATATCGATGAAGCCAAGGGGCAGCGTTGGCCCCAGGTGGACATTGGTACCACCGCCGGTTCGAAGAAGTTCGGCTCGGGCTCGGAACACAGCGAAGGTAACAGTGCGGGGATCAACCTGAACGTGGTCACCCCGGTGTACGACTGGGGGCGCATTCGCCACACCATCGAGAGCCGTCGGCACCTGTCGGCGGCGGCGGCCTCTGCGATTGAAGCCGAGCTTGAAAACTCCGCGTTCGATGTCACCACCAAGATTGTCGAGCTGGGCAAGCAGCGCATCATCGTCGACCTCAGCCAGCAGTACATGGACCGCATGAACGAACTGGTCAAGATGCTGGCCGGTATCGTCGCCGTGGACAAAGGCCGCGCCAGCGAACTGACCCAGGCCAAGTCGCGGATGCTGCAAGCGCAAGCCGCCCGCGATTCGGCCGAAACCCGTGCCCGGGATGCCGAGATCAACCTGCGCAAACTGGTGGGCGAGCGTCCGCTGTTGATTCCGCGCACGCCGCAATGGAACATTCGTCTGGCCAACCTCGAGAGCTTGTTGAGCAAGGTCGATGACCACCCGACGCTGCACCAGGCCAAGGCGCAGACCGAATCGGCCGAGTTGCAGGCCAAAGTGGTACGGGCCTCTTCATTGCCGCAATTGAACTGGGTGGTCAGCAAGTCCACCGCCGAAGATTCGCTGGGCCGTGAACAACCGTGGGAAACCCACTTGGCCGTCTCGTGGGGCGCCTTCCGTGGCGGCTCCACCCGCGCTTCGGAGCGCGCGGCCTTGCAACGCGCCGAAGCCGGTCGGCAGCAGGGCGAGCAGCAGCGCCTGGACCTGGAGTACGGCATTCGCACCGCCAACCATGAAGCGCGCACGTTTATGGAACGCGCCGAGTTGTACCGCAGCCTCACCACCGAGTCCGAGGGCATTCGCGTGGCGTTTTACGAGCAGTGGTATCACCTGGGCAAGCGCACGCTGCTGGATGTGCTGTCCGCCGAGAGCGACCACTACGGCAACAAAGTCAGCGAGATCACTAACCGTTTCGACGGCTACCAGGCGATCTTGCGCCAGTATGCCGGCGCCGGCGCGTTGGGCAATTGGCTGCAGGGTGACGGGCGATGAGCGTTTTGTCCGTCGCTGTGGTGAGCGGGCGGTGCGACGATTCGACAAGCCCGCTCACCACAACAGCCATTGGCTCTAGATTTTTCGTTCAGCGCAAGTTGCGTAGATACCTATGCCCTTGCGTGTAGCATCATCATATTGACGGCGTGTAGGTACCTACGCCCCGCTGGAGATAACGGCATGAGCCATCGAAAAAAATCCGCCGCGCGCGTGCGCCCGGCCCAGGGTCAGGCGGCGCTGGCTCGTCAGTTCCAACAACTGGCCCAGGCGTTCAGCGTGGCCATGGCGAGCCAGGACTACGCGGGCGCCTGCACCGCCGCGCAGCAGGCGTTGAAGATCGTGCCGCAGCACATGGGCGTGCTCTCGGACTACGCCTTGTGCCTGATGCGGCTGCGTCGCTTCGCCGAGGCGCATGCGATTTACCTGCGCATCTTCAACGCGCCCGAAGGCCAGCAGGCACAGGCCGGGGCCACCTGGCTCGATGGCCTGGCGGAAGTATGCGGCCATCTTGGCTTGCGTGACGACACACGACGCTACGGCAAACTGTCCTTGGAACGCGCCGATGCCCGCCATGCCCAGGGCGTCGTATACCGACCGGCGAGCGAGCATCCGCCGGCGTTTCGCACCGACCAGCCGCAGCGCAACATCATTGCCTACAGCTTGTTCGGCGAGAGCCCGCGCTATTGCGAACCGGCGATCGCCAACGTCCAGGTGGCCGCCGAATTGTTCCCCCATTGGCGCTGCCGTGTTTACCTGGATGAAAGTGTGCCGCCGTCGATCCAGCAACGGTTGGTCGAGGCCGGTGCGCAAGTGGTCGACATGAGCGGTTCGGCCCAGGATGGCGTGCATCCGTTGATGTGGCGTTTTCTGGTAGCCGACGACCCGCAGGTGGACCGCTACCTGATCCGCGATGCCGATTCGCTGCTCTGCGAACGCGAGCAAGCGGCGGTTGCGCAATGGCTGGCCGGCTCATGCTGGTTTCACCACATGCGTGACTACTTTACCCATACCGAGTTGATTCTGGCGGGGTTGTGGGGCGGCGCACGGGGTGCTCTGCCGCCACTCAAACCGCTGATGCAAGCCTGGCTTGGCCGTCAATCGGACGTGACGCGCTTCGCCGACCAGATATTTTTGCGCGAACAGGTGTGGCCGACCTTGCGCACGAGTGTCCTGAGCCACGATGCGTGGTTCGACTTCCACGACGCCCAGCCGTTTGCGCCGCATGCGCCGATCCGTTGGCAAACCGATCAGTTTCATGTCGGCAGCAATGCCAGCTTTCAAGGCATTCGCGGTACCAGCGACCAGGCCGACGGAGCCTTTCAGGGGTGGCGTGTACTGAACCAGGACGGCGTTGAAGTGTGCCGCTACCGCTCGGTGGTGAGCCACGCACAATGGCGCGCGGACCTGCCGTTTTTTATCGCCGACCCCATCGCCAAGGGCCAGTGGCGGGTTGAACTGACGTCCTCTCTGGGGTGAGCGGGCTTAAGGGACAACACTGTATCTGTGGCGAGGGAGCAAGCTGCCTCGCCACAGGTCACTTTTTACCCCTTCAAAGCCTTGACTGACTGGCATTAAGCAGCCCCGATAAGGTCGCCGCCGTGTACCGGGATTAACCGAGATGCAGGTTTTAGGCCCGCTTCGCAGCCCGGCGCGGGGCAAGCCCGCTCACCACGACAGCTCATTTGCAGCGCGTCAAAGGTCTGCCAGCAGGTGTTGTTCCAGGGCTTGCATGACGTTCAGTACGATGCCGACCTGGGTCTTGCCGGCGGTCAGGTCATCTTGTTCGATTAACGCTTCGAGGCGGTTGCACGCCTCGATGAGCGGTTGCGCGCCGGCCATGAAGGCGCCGCCCTTGACCTTGTGCGTCAGGGTGTTGATTTTTTTCCAATCGTTGTCGCTCAGCAGGGCCTCGAACCTGGCTCGATCCTCTTGGCTGGAGCGGATAAATTGCTCAACCAACGGCTTATACGCTTCTGGCGCCAGGGCCCTGAGTTTTTGCAGTTCACCGCCTTCGGCCTGGGCCGCGCCGGCCCTGCGTTCAGCCTGAGCCGACACGGCGCCGATATGCTGGGTAAGCGTCTCGATGCCAAGCGGTTTGAACAGGCACTGAGTCATACCGGCCGCGAGGCAATCGTCCACCACTTGGGATTGCGCATGGGCCGTGAGGCCGAATATCGGATGGGGTCGCACGGCGCGCGACTGCTCGATCCGGCGCATTTGCCGAGCCAGTTCGTAGCCGTCCATCAGCGGCATATTGCAGTCCGTGATGGTGAGGTCGAACGGCGGGTCGGCCTGCTTCCATTTGGCCAGGGCGGTTTCACCGTCATCGCAGGGCACGGCGGTGTGGCCCAGGTATTCGATCTGCTGGCACAGGAGCAGGCGGTTGGGGGCGTGGTCTTCGACGACCAGAATGTTGAGGTGATAACGGGATTGGGGCAGTGCCGCGGCCACGGTCGTGGTGGGGGCTTGGCGGGTCTGTTCGGCTTTGAACTCCAATTGGAAGCATGAACCCTGGCCGGGTGTGCTGTTGATGCTCAACCGTGCGCCGAGCAGCGTCGCCAGGCGCGTGCAGATGCTCAAGCCCAAGCCCGTGCTGCGTTCGCCGGTGGTGTTGGGCGATACCTGGACGAAGGGTTCGAAAATGGCCTTCTTCTGCTGCTCATTCAAGCCCAGGCCCGAGTCCTGGACCTCGATCAAATAGCGCCCGAACCCTGATTCGTGATCATCCGGCAGTTGTTTCAGGGACAGCTTGACGAACCCTTGCTGGGTAAACTTGATCGCATTGCTGATCAGGTTGGCGATGATCTGGTTGAGCATCAGCGAGTCAATGAGCACCAGGGACGCCATGGCGTCGATTTGCAGGTCGAATGTGAGCCCTTTGTTCTGTGCGTTCACCTCAAACAGCTTGTGGACCGACTCCAGCAACTGCGCGAGGTCGGTCGGCCGGGGTGACGGCACCATGGCGCCGGCCTCGATTTTCGACAGGTCCAGAATGTCGCCGATCAACGACAGCAATGACTGGGCGGACAGGTGCGCAACCCTCAGGTTTTCATCGATCTGTTCCGGGCTGCCGCCGCGCACGCGGAGCATTTCGATCAGCCCGATCAGGGCACTGATGGGCGTGCGGATTTCGTGGCTCATGCTGGCCAGGAAAATCGACTTTGATTCGTTGGCGTCGTCGGCGGCTTCCTTGGCCTGGAGCAGCTGTTCGATCAGTTGCCCGCGTTCGCTGATGTCGAGCCAGCCGCCAATGATCCCGGCGAACTCCCCGGCGCTGTTCTGGAAGGGCAGGGTCCAGTGGTAAATCTGGTGCAGTTGGCCGTTGACCTCGATGTCCAGGTCGGCGAAGGTCGGCTCTACGTTGGGATCGTTGTCCTTGTAGACCTGCTGGTATTGCAGGCTCAGCGTGGGCGAAATGATCTCGGTATCGGAAAACGGCGTCCCCATCACGTCTTCCTGACGGGTGTGTAGAAACTCCAGGTACGCCCGGTTGCAATGCGCCAGGCGGCCGGACTTGTCGCGGACATACAACGCAATGGGCGAGCCATCTATGAGGGTCTTGCTGAACGCCAACTGGTCGCTCAGGGCCAGCTCGGCGCTGCGACGCTTCTTGATCTGGATACGCAGGTAGTGGTTCCAGATCAGAAACGCCAGGATAAACGCCACAGCGGCAGCGATGATGGGGTACAGATCGTCCTTATAGGTGTTCCAGGAGCTGGAGACCGCCGGGGCGGCATGGTTGCGCCAGCGGTCGCTGAGGGTCTTGAGTTCCTCGGGGGGGATGGCCAGCAGCACCTTGTTGACAATGCTTTTAAGCGGTAAATCGTCGGTGCTCACGGCCATGGCGATACGGGCGGGGTACTCGCCGACCACGGCGGCAACCTGCAGATCCCGTTGGAAGTGATGCTTGATGAAATAGTCGGCCCCGAACTGGGTGTGGATCGAGCCTTCCAGTTCACCTTTGGCAACCCGTTCGACACCACGCACCGAGGTGCTGACCGGCTCTTGGATGATCTGCGGATACTGCTGCGCGAGCCACGGCGACAGCGGGCTGCCGGAGGGAATACCGAGGTGTTTGCCGTTGAATGCCTGCAGCGTGCGAGGGGCGGTGGCGGAGCGCTGGGTCACCAGTACAAACGGGCTGATGGCGTAGGGGCGCGTGTACTGGTCGGGGCTCAGGCGTTCGTCACCCACGTTCGAGGCGGCGATCAGGTCGGCCTGTTTATCGTGCAGGTGCTTGAGCATGCTCGCCAGGTTGCTGCTGCGAACGATCTCCGTCTCAAGGCCCGTGCGTTGCCGGACGATTTTCAGCAGGTCGGCGCTCAGCCCCTGGAATTGGTCATGCTCATCGAAAAACGTCAGCGGGGCGTAGGAACCGTCTACCAGCACCCTGATCTTTTTATGCGCCGCCAGCCAGGCCGTCTCGGTCTCATCCAGATTCAGGGGCGGTTGGTCCACGATAAAGGTGTTGCTCAAGCCCCAGCGTGTGGTGATACGCATCATGTCCACGGGCGGAATGGCGTCCAGGGTGGCGTTTATGGCGGCGAGCAATTCGGGCTTGCGGTCACTGACCGTGAAGTTGATATCGGCCGAGCCCCCCGGACGGGCGTCGCCCCAGATATACACGTCGTTGCTGTACAACAAGCGGATCAGGAACTCGGCGGTGATGGAGTCCGTCCAGAACGCATCGACCTGGTCATAGACCAGGGAGGTCAAGCTGACCAGGTGATTGGAAAACTGGACCAGTTGAGCGTCCGGGTATTGCTTGCGTAGCGTGGCGCCAACGGCGTCGTCACCCACATACGCCAGGCGCTGGCCGTACAGCGTCGGCGAAGGCTGCACGGTTTCACCGATACGCCGGACAATCACCTTGCGATTGAGCACGTAGGGCCTGGATTGGGTGATAGGGCCGTCCTGGCCTTCGCTCACATCGTGTAGGGCCAGCATGTCGACCTTGCCCTGGCGCAGGGCCTCCGTCGCTTTGGCGCGTGAAGGGAACAGCTGAATGTCCATGTGCACGCCGGTGGTGGCGCCGATCACGCCCAGGTAATCGGCGGCGACCCCTTCGAACTGGTCCTGCTGAAAACCCATGTGTAATGGCGGTAGGGCGCCGGCCCAGATGGCCACGCTGACCTGTGGGCGGGTGGCCAGCCAGGCGCGGGTTTGTGCGTTGAACGCTACGGAGGGGGCGGTGATCGGCGCGTTCACCAGCAAGTTGACGGCCTGTGAGGCTTGTGCGTGCGTGAGCACGGTGCTCAGCGCGATCAATAACCCAAAAGCCCAAGCGATTGAAAAAACACGCGTTTTCAACATGTTTGGTTCCATTGGGCGGCATTGATCAGCCCGTATAAAAATGATGAGCCCCGCACCATGCAGCCGCTTTCGCGCCTGTCTGGAAGGATATTGTACGATTTCGTTACAAATGGAAATAGCGCGCGGCGTAAGTGATCGGAGCACGGTGGGCAGTTGTCCAAAATGAAGGACGGGCCAGCCGAGTCGGTATTTTTTGGTGAAGGCCTTCGTCGCGGATAAAGGTGCGCTGACAGGGGTCAGGAAACAGCGGATGAACCGTGCATGCGGGTTTTCCATTCGGCGTATAAAAATAATAATAAACAACGGCTTAAGATGTTTATTGATGTTTTGGAACGGCCTGGGAAGAAAGCACGAGGGGGGATTTTTTTTATCCTGTACTTAGGATACTGTAATAATTACTCTCAGAATCGCCTGTAAGGCTTTTCCCTTGCCATGATGTCATTTTGTGGAGTTTTGATGATGAGGTGGTCGGTCGTTTCTCCCCTTAAAATTGCTCTACTGGATGACCATGCGTTGATCCGTGAGGCACTGGGCGTAAGACTCAATGCCGAGTCGGATTTCAACGTGGTGGGTATTTATTCCCAGGGCAGTCAACTGCTGCAGGCCTTGCGTGAACAGCCGATTGATCTGCTGATGCTCGACTATCAATTGGGCGATGAAGAACTGGATGGTTTGCGCCTTATTCAAATGTTGCGCAGCCTTTATTCGTCGCTGCGCATTCTGATTGTCTCGTCGATAGAGCGTCCCGCCACCGTCAATATGGCCATTCGCGCCGGCGCCAATGGTTTTTTCGGCAAATCCCAGGACACCGAACAACTGGTCCGTGCCATTCGTGCCGTGGCCATGGACCGCCTTTACCTTTCGCCCGCCATGGCCGCTGCGCTGGACTCGACACCTAAAGCCCCTTCACCCTCGACCGCACCGGCCGAAGGCGAGGCGCCGCCGGCAATAGACCCGCTGATCGATTATCCGGCGCTGTCGCCTAAAGAGCGCGAGGTGTTGCGCTGCTGTCTGGAAGGTATGTCGGTTTCTCAGATCGCCATCAAGTTCCTGCGCAGCCGCAAGACCATCAGTGGTCAGAAGCAGGCAGCGATGCGTAAGTTGAACGTCACGAGCGACGCTGAGTTGTTCAAGCTGCATCGGCACATCCAGGACAGTTGAGCCGATTACTTGGGCGCAACCCGTGTGTTTGCGCTCTGCGTATAAAAAATGTGGTTACCGATGTGCACCGTTTTTACAAAAGAGCGATGCCACGCCGGGCGGATATGCTGAGCGTGAAAATGAGTGGATCCCTGGGTAATGTCCGGGTGGTAACCCTCGATTATCTCTTGCGCCATGGTTTTGGCTTTGATCCAGGCGTGTTTTTCATGCCTGGGCAAGGTGGAGGCTGAGCGTGTCCAGGAAAATTGCCAGGGCTTGTACACTGTCTGGCATACGTTTTCCACGCGCCACTCGGCACGATTCATGGTCACCAGGGCAACCGCTATCTGGCCTTCTTCGGGTTCGCCCCGGGCTTCATGATAGATATTCAATGCCAAGCATAAGAGGGCGTTTTGCATTGCCATGGGTATTGACCTTTACAGTATTTGAAATAACAGTGCGCGAGGCACTTGTTAGCGCGACAGGTTCCTTGTGCAGAAGTGTCAGGGTGATAAAAATGGCTCAGGCTTCAACTAACCCGTTACGGGTTGCCAGCCGATAAAGGTCGACCAGTGTGTTGATGTTGAGCTTTTCGAAAATCCGGGTTTTATACGTATTTATGGTTTTCTGACTCAAAGCCATAAGTTCTGAAATGGCTTTGTTGTTCAGCCCTTGAACCAGTTTCTGACACACGATCAGTTCACGTTGAGACAAGCTGCGTAGCAGCTGTTCGTCTTGATCGTCATCAGTGCCGGTGAGCATCTTTTGCCCCGGGAAGTAAACGTAACCGCTCTTGATCGTGCGCAAGGCATTCACCAACATGCACGGGTTGTCATGCTTGTACACAAGGCCGTCAGCCCCTGTGCTCATGTAACGCAGGGCCAGGTGGTTCGACACTTGAGCGGTAAATACAATAACTTTCAGTGTCGGTGATTTTTTCCTCAGTTGGCCGATCAACAGCAAACCATTCATGCCGGTTTGTCCGGCATCGAGCACAACCGTGCCGGGGCGAAGTTCCTCGTAGAGTTTCAACGCGTCCAGGTAATTATCGGCTTCACCTACAACGTTAGAGTTCTCGCCGCTGAGCAGAGCATTTAGGCCCAGCCGTATGGCTGGGTGTCTGTCAATGATAATAACTTTGTTGTTCATGATGTCGTCGTTAAGGTGTGATAGCGGTAATTCTTAATCACTGGCTAGGGGTTGGCAATACGCGAAGTTGTTTTTGAGACAATTCTTGAATGTTGGATAGTTGTAAGTTTTATAAGGCACGCATCGGTCAATACGATCGATTGCCGGCGGTGAATACAGCGCGGTCAAAGTGCCGGGCCAGCGTGTCGAAGCTGGCGACCTTAGATTAGGCTTTTGAAACCATTGGATATTCTGTAGCCTTGCGCAGCTTCAACCGTGCTTGATGAACACACTCACTTCGTCCGGCGGCGCCCGTAGGGCTCCTGAGCCGGTGGTACACTCGACTTTCGCGCAACTGCGCCTGCAGGTCTTGCGAACATGACGCATATTTCCGAACGCCTACTGGTTCAAGCCCACCTCGACGCCAAGCAGCCCAAGGCCCTCAGCGCCGACGAAGAGGCAAGCCTGCGCGCCGCCATCGCCGCCGAGCTCAAGGCTCAGGACGCGGTGCTGGTGGCGCACTTCTACTGTGACCCGGTGATCCAGGCCCTCGCCGAAGAAACCGGCGGCTGTGTCTCCGACTCCCTGGAAATGGCGCGCTTCGGCGCCGCCCACCCGGCCAAGACCGTACTGGTCGCCGGCGTGCGTTTCATGGGCGAGACCGCCAAGATCCTCACCCCTGAAAAACGCATCCTCATGCCGACCCTGGAAGCCACATGCTCCCTGGATCTTGGCTGTCCGGTGGATGAGTTTTCGGCGTTCTGCGACCAGCACCCGGAGCGTACCGTGGTGGTGTATGCCAACACCTCGGCGGCGGTCAAGGCGCGGGCCGATTGGGTGGTGACGTCCAGCTGCGCGCTGGAAATCGTCGAAAGCCTGATGGATAACGGCGAGACCATTATCTGGGGCCCGGACAAGCACCTGGGCACTTACATCCAGCGCCAGACCGGTGCCGACATGCTGCTGTGGGACGGTGCGTGCATCGTCCACGAAGAGTTCAAGTCCAAGCAGTTGGAAGACATGAAGGCGTTGTACCCGGACGCGGCGATCCTGGTGCACCCCGAATCCCCGACATCGGTGATCGAACTGGCGGACGCGGTAGGCTCAACCAGCCAGTTGATCGCGGCGGCGCAGCGTTTGCCGAACACGACCTTTATCGTGGCGACCGATCGCGGCATCTTCTACAAGATGCAGCAGCTGTGCCCGGACAAGGTGTTTATCGAAGCGCCGACGGCCGGCAACGGCGCCGCGTGCCGCAGCTGCGCACATTGCCCGTGGATGGCGATGAACACGCTGGAGCGCACGCTGCAGTGCCTGCGCGAGGGCAGCAACGAGATCTTCGTCGAGCCGTCGGTGATTCCGCAGGCGGTGCGCCCGCTCAAGCGCATGTTGGATTTCACCCACGCGGCACGCCTGAAACTGGCCGGCAACGCGTGACCTGAGACTGGCTCGGTCAACAATGTGGGAGGGGCGGTGCGACGATTCGACTTGCCCCCTCCCACATTTAGATCGTCACTTGGCTGGGGTTACTTCTTTTGCTTCGGGATCCGCACCAGTTGCGTGTCCGAATAGATGTCATGCCAGCTGCGTTTGTTCTTATCGAACAACGACCAGATAAACCCCAGCCCCACGCACAACCACGACGCAATCGACACCACAAAGCGCAACAACGCCTGCCACAGGCTGATGCGTGAGCCGTCGGCGTTCTGCACGCGCACGCCCCACACCTGCATGCCCAGGGTCTGCCCCGAATGGGTCCAGAACTTGGCAAAGAAGCCAAACAGCACAAACAACAGGATTGTCGACAGCAACGGGTCACCGTCCAGTGCGCCGGATTCGGTGAGGGTGCGCATTTTGGCTTCGCCGACGAAGGCGATCCACACCAGCTTGTAGATAAACGCGGTGACGATCAGCAGGGCGGTGCACAGCAAAAAGTCATAGAACATCGCTGCCAGACGACGGCCCAGGCCAACAGCGGGAAATTCGCCCTGGGGGCTTAGCAGGGGGTTGGGCATGGCAGGGCTCTCGGAAGAAAAAACGCAGTTTACGGAATCGCGCCCATAAAAAAGCCCCTGATGTCATATCAGGGGCTTTTTGTCGCAGGAAGGATCAGGCTTCTGCTTGTACTTCGTCAGCCTGCATGCCTTTTTGGCCTTGCACAGCTACGAAGGTCACTTTCTGGCCTTCCTTGAGGCTCTTGAAGCCGTTGCCCTGAATGGCGCGGAAATGCACGAACAGATCCGGACCGCTCTCCGGCGTGATAAAACCAAACCCTTTCTCGTCGTTGAACCACTTGACGGTACCGCTCTGACGTTGGGACATTTTCTTCTTTCCTTTGACGCTAAAATTAATGACAGCCCCTTTCACATGAAAGAGTACTGGGCTGGGTTGCAGGAAAGTAAGAGACGTCGAACGGGTTGTAGCATAACGACTTCAGCTACTGCCCAGGTCCAGGTTCCAAGCGACCCATGCAAACACAGTGGGCAAACTCTACGCCAACTAATATGAAAAAAACAACCCCTGGCAAACCCCAGGCTTTGCTCGGTTTCATGACGCTTCGTTGAATAATCCGGAACCGACTTATTCGATAGAGTTGGTCACTTGTTATAGGTGGATACCTATAACAATGACTATCGTGAGTGCACTGTTTTATGGCGGTTGCGTTACAGCTTAGTGCACGCTGGCGCAACCGCGTTACTTATGGGAACAGTTACTCAGCCGCGATAGTAACGCTGCGGCACAAATGGCATTTTACTTACACGAAGTGGCACCCTTTTCCCACGCACCAACGCGGACACTTCGGTATCCAGTGCGGTGAATGCGCTGTCCAGGTAACCCATGGCCAGAGGGCCGCCCAGGGATGGGCCAAAACCGCCGCTGCACACGCTGCCGATCACGGTGCCCTCTGCGTCGACGATTTCCGCGCCTTCACGTACTGGCGTGCGTTCCTGCGGCAGCAGGCCCACGCGTTTGCGGCTGACGCCGGTTTGTTGCTGGGTGAAGATGCGGTCGGCGCCGGGGAAGCCGCCGGCACGTACGCCGTCGGCACGACGGGCCTTGGACATCGCCCACAGCAGGCTGGCCTCGATCGGCGTGGTCTCGGCGTTCATGTCGTGGCCATACAGGCACAGGCCGGCTTCCAGGCGCAGGGAGTCACGGGCGCCCAGGCCAATGGCCTCGACTTCGGTCTCGGCCAGCAGGCTGCGCGCCAGGCTTTCGGCGCTGGCTGCCGGTACCGAGATTTCAAAACCGTCTTCGCCGGTGTAACCCGAACGGCTGACGTAGCAGTCCACGCCCAGCAGGCGCAGCGCGGCGAACTGCATGAAGGTCATCTTGCTGACTTCCGGTGCCAGGCGCGCCAGCACTTTCACCGCGGCCGGACCTTGCAGGGCCAGCAACGCGCGGGCTTCGAACAGTGGCTCGACGGTGCACTGGTCGCCGATGTGCGCGCGCAGGTGCGCCAGGTCCTGGTCCTTGCAGGCGGCGTTGACCACCAGGAACAGCTCGTCGTTGCCCAGGTTGGCGACCATCAGGTCGTCGAGGATGCCGCCTTGTTCGTTGGTGAACATGGCGTAGCGCTGCATGCCCACCGGTAGGTCGATGATGTCGACGGGCACCAGGGTTTCCAGGGCCTTGGCCGCGTTGGCACCGGTGAGGCGGATCTGGCCCATGTGGGAGACGTCGAACAACCCGGCCTGATCACGGGTGTGCAAGTGTTCCTTCATCACGCCCAGCGGGTACTGCACCGGCATGTCGTAGCCGGCGAAGGGCACCATGCGCGCACCCAGTTCCAGGTGCAGCGCGTGCAAGGGGGTTTTCAACAGGGTTTCGGTGGACATGTTCAGCTCCTGAAAAACGTGCCGGCGCGCCTTGAGGCGTCAGCACTCGATAATGTTGACCGCCAAACCGCCACGGGCGGTTTCCTTGTATTTGCTTTTCATATCGGCGCCGGTCTGGCGCATGGTGCGGATCACCTTGTCGAGGGACACGAAGTGCTGTCCGTCACCGCGCAAAGCCATGCGCACCGCATTGATCGCCTTGACCGAGCCCATGGCGTTGCGCTCGATACAGGGCACCTGCACCAGCCCGCCAATCGGGTCGCAGGTCAGGCCGAGGTTGTGTTCCATGCCGATCTCGGCGGCGTTTTCCACCTGTGACACGCTGCCGCCCAACACTTCGCACAAGGCACCCGCGGCCATGGAACAGGCCACGCCGACTTCGCCCTGGCAGCCGACTTCGGCACCGGAGATCGAGGCGTTTTCCTTGTACAAAATGCCGATGGCGGCGGCGGTGAGCAGAAAACGCACCACGCCGTCTTCGTTCGCGCCGGGGATAAAACGCATGTAGTAATGCAATACCGCCGGCACGATCCCGGCGGCACCGTTAGTGGGCGCGGTGACCACGCGCCCGCCGTTGGCGTTCTCTTCGTTGACCGCCAGCGCATACAGGTTCACCCAATCGAGCACCGACAACGGGTCGCGCAGCGCCGACTCCGGGTGCTTGCATAACTGGCGATGCAGGGCCGCCGCGCGCCGCTTGACCTTCAAGCCCCCCGGCAGAATCCCTTCATTGCGACAGCCCGCGTCCACGCAGTCCTGCATCACTTGCCAGATGTTCAACAGGCCGGCGCGGGTTTGCGCTTCCGGGCGCCAGGCACTTTCATTGGTCAGCATCACTTGGCTGATCGACAGGCCATAGGTGGTGCAATGACCGAGCAGGTCCTTGGCGTGCTTGAACGGGAAAGTCAGGGGGGTGGTGTCCTCGACAATCCGGTCGGCGCCGGCGGCGTCTTCATCCACCACAAAACCGCCGCCGACCGAGTAGTACTCGCGGCTGCGGATCTGGATGCCGGCCGCATCGAAGGCGCGAAAGATCATGCCGTTGGGGTGATAGGCGAGGGGTTTGCGAATCATCGCCAGGTGTTCCTTTTCGTTGAACGCAATGCTGTGTTCGCCGAGCAGGTTCAAGCGGCCGTTGCCGCGCATCTGCGCCAGGCGCGCGGCCACGGTTTCGGTGTTCACGGTGTCCGGGTGTTCGCCTTCGAGGCCAAGCAGCACGGCCTTGTCACTGCCGTGGCCTTTGCCGGTGGCGCCCAGCGACCCGTAGAGTTCCACCTTGATGCCGGTGGTGGTGCTCAACAGGTTGTCGCGCTTGAGGCCCTCGACGAATCGAGCGGCGGCGCGCATCGGGCCGACGGTGTGGGAGCTGGAGGGGCCGATGCCAATCTTGAACAGGTCGAACACGCTAAGGGACATGGTTGTTCTCCGGTTTCTTATTATTCTTGAGATCGTACTCGGTCAAGTGTGGGAGGGGCGGTGCGACGATTCGACTTGCTCCCACATTTGATCGAGTTGACCCTTAAGTTACGCGTAACTCTCGATCGATGGGCATGCGCAGACGAGGTTACGATCGCCGAACACGTTGTCGACCCGGCCCACCGGCGGCCAGTACTTGCCTTCGACCAGCGACGCAACCGGGTACACCGCCTGCTCGCGGCTGTACGGGTGGCTCCATTCACCGACGATTTCAGCGGCGGTATGCGGCGCGTTCTTGAGCGGGTTGTCTTCCTTGTCCAGGGTGCCGTTTTCCACCGCGCGGATCTCTTCGCGGATGGCGATCATCGCGTCACAGAAGCGGTCCAGTTCTTCCCTGGATTCACTTTCGGTCGGTTCGATCATCAAGGTGCCGGCCACCGGGAACGACATGGTTGGTGCATGGAAGCCAAAATCGATCAGGCGCTTGGCTACGTCATCCACGCTGATGCCGCTGCTGTCCTTGAGCGGGCGCAGGTCGAGGATGCATTCATGCGCCACCAGGCCGTTGCTGCCGGTGTAGAGCACCGGGTAATGCTCTTCGAGGCGACGCGAAATGTAGTTGGCATTCAGGATCGCCAACTGCGAAGCGCGCTTGAGGCCCGCGCCGCCCATCATGCTGATGTACATCCAGGTGATCGGCAAAATGCTCGCGCTGCCGAACGGTGCGGCGCAGACCGCGCCTTCCTTGCGTTCCATGGCCGCGTGACCGGGCAGGAACGGCGTGAGGTGCGACTTGACGCCGATCGGGCCGACGCCCGGGCCGCCACCGCCGTGGGGAATGCAGAAGGTCTTGTGCAGGTTCAGGTGGGACACATCGCCGCCGAACTTGCCCGGTGCGCAGAGGCCGACCATCGCGTTCATGTTGGCGCCATCGATGTACACCTGGCCGCCGTTGTCGTGGATGATCGCGCAGATTTCGCGGATGCCTTCCTCGAACACGCCATGGGTGGACGGGTAGGTGATCATCAGCGCGGCGAGGTGTTCGCGGTGCTCGATGGCCTTGGCGCGCAGGTCTTCGATGTCGACGTTGCCGCGCGCGTCGCAGGCGGTCACGACCACGCGCATGCCGGCCATGTTGGCGGTGGCGGGGTTGGTGCCGTGGGCGGACGACGGGATCAGGCAGATATCGCGACGGGCTTCGCCACGGCTCTGGTGATAGGCACGAATGGCCAACAGGCCTGCGTACTCACCCTGGGAACCGGCGTTCGGTTGCAGGGAGATCGCGTCGTAACCGGTGGCCGCACAGAGCATGGCTTCCAGGTCGGCGGTCAGTTGCAGGTAGCCGGCGCTTTGTTCGGCCGGGGCGAACGGGTGCAGGGCACCGAATTCGGCCCAGGTCACCGGGATCATTTCGCTGGCGGCGTTGAGCTTCATGGTGCACGAGCCCAGCGGGATCATGGTGCGGTCCAGCGCCAGGTCTTTGTCCGCCAGCTTGCGCAGGTAGCGCATCAGCTCGGTTTCCGAATGGTAGCGGTTGAACACCGGGTGGCCGAGGATCGGCGACTGGCGCAGCAGCGCGGCCGGCAGGGCGCTTTCTGCCTGGGCGAAAGCCGGCAGGGCCTTGCCGTCGGCGAAGATCGCCCACAGGGTTTCGATATCGGCCTGGGTGGTGGTTTCGTCGACCGACAGGCCGACACGCTCGGCATCCACCACACGCAGGTTGATGCGCTGGGCGCGGGCCTTGTCGTGCAGGGCGGCAGTGTTGGCGCCGGTGTTGAGCGTGAGGGTGTCGAAGAAGTTTTCTTGTTCGACCTTGAGGCCCAGGGCGGTCAGGCCCTTGGCCAGGATCGCGGTCAGTTGGTGAATGCGCTGGGCGATCTGGGTCAGGCCTTCAGGCCCGTGGTACACGGCGTACATGCTGGCGATGTTGGCGAGCAGCACTTGGGCGGTGCAGATGTTGCTGGTGGCTTTTTCGCGGCGGATATGTTGCTCGCGGGTCTGCATGGCCAGGCGCAGGGCCGGCTTGCCGAAACGGTCGACGGACACACCGACCAGACGGCCCGGCATGTCGCGCTTGAACGCATCCTTGGTGGAGAAGTACGCCGCGTGCGGGCCCCCGAAGCCCAGCGGCACGCCGAAGCGTTGCGCGCTGCCGATGGCCACGTCGGCGCCGAACTCACCCGGCGGGGTCAGCAGGGTCAGGGCCAGCAGGTCGGCGGCCACGGCGACCAGGGCGTTGGCGGCGTGGAAGCGTTCGGTCAGCGCACGGTAGTCGAACACATCACCGTTGCTCGCCGGGTATTGCAGCAGGGCGCCGAAGAAAGCGCTCACGTCGGTCAGCTCGCGCTCATCGCCCACCACCACGTCGATGCCCAGCGGCTCGGCGCGGGTGCGCAGCACGTCAAGGGTCTGCGGGTGGCTGTGCACGGAGGCGAAGAAGGCGTTGCTGCCCTTGTTCTTGCTCAGGCGCTTGCAGAAGGTCATGGCTTCGGCGGCGGCGGTGGCTTCGTCGAGCAGGGATGCGTTGGCGATCGGCAGGCCGGTGAGGTCGCTGATCAGGGTCTGGAAGTTCAGCAGCGCTTCCAGGCGGCCTTGGGATATCTCTGGCTGGTACGGGGTGTAGGCGGTGTACCAGGCCGGGTTTTCCAGCAGGTTGCGCAGGATCGGCGACGGTGTGTGACAGTTGTAGTAGCCCTGGCCGATGTAGGTCTTGAACAGTTGGTTCTGGCTGGCGATGGCTTTGATCTTGGCCAGGGCCTCGGCTTCGCTCAGGCCGTCTTCCAGGCCGAGCACGCTGGTGCCCTTGATGCTTTCGGGGATCACGCTGGCGCTCAGGGCTTCGAGGGAATCAAAGCCCAGGCTTGCGAGCATTTGTTGCTCGTCTGCCTGGCGCGGGCCGATGTGGCGGGCGATGAATTCGTTGGCGGTGCTCAAATTAATACTCATGGCGCGCTCCTCAGGCTTGGGCATTGGCTTTGATCAGGCGGTCGTACGCATCCTGATCCAACAGCTTAGCCACTGCACTGGCATCGGCTGGTTTAAAGCGGAAGAACCAGCCTTCGCCCATCGGGTCTTCATTGACCAGCTCCGGGCTGGCGTCGAGTGTGTGGTTCACTTCCAGCACTTCACCGTCCAAAGGCATGTACACGCCGCTGGCGGCTTTTACCGATTCCACGGTGGACGCTTCAGCGCCCTTGTCGTAGGCCTGCAGCTCAGGCAGTTGCACGAAAACCACATCGCCCAGCGCGTTCTGCGCAAAAGCGGTAATGCCCACGGTAACGCTGCCATCGGCTTCGGCGCGCAGCCATTCGTGATCTTCAGTGAAACGCAACTCGCTCATGGAAACTCCTCGGGGCCAGAATCGTCTGGTGGACGGGATTGGGATAATGGGGAGTTGCTTAGCAAGAACGCGGCCAACGTTATTAATTCTTTATATTTCAATGAGTTAATAAAATTGGTTATGAGGTTATGCCATTTGTCTGTAGCGATTTCGCTACAGTTGAGCCTTGGAAAAAAAGCCTATGTGGATCAAAGCCTTGCATGGCGCGTAAAAAGCAGGGTTGTAGCGATATCGTTACGCTGTAGCGCTTTCAGTACACGGGATGTCGTTCTTGGACCAAAAATGCGGTCAATGTGGGGGGGCGGTGCGACGATTCGACTTGCTCCCGATTGCGGTGTATCAGTGACATATGAATTGACTGACACACTGCTATCGGGAGCAAGCCCCCTCCACACTGGTTTGTATTTCACATTCAGATTCCATTTCCTTTGAAATCAGGGCTTGTTGGGGATGCCGTACTTGCGCAGGCGATGGGCGATTGCGGTGTGCGAAGTCTGCAACCGGCTGGCCAGTTGGCGGGTCGAGGGGTAGCTGGTGTAGAGCTTCTCCAGCAGGTCGCGCTCGAAGTCTTCCATGGCCTGTTCCAGGCTGTCGATTTCGCCGTCGTTCTGGCGTGCAACCGAGGTGCCGGCGATGTCCAGATCGCCGATGTCCACCAGGCTGCTTTCGCAGATGGCGGCGGCGCGGAAGATGACGTTCTGCAACTGGCGTACGTTGCCCGGCCAGCGGTTGCCCAGCAGCGCCGGGTAGGTGCCGGGTGCCAGGCGGCACACCGGACGCTGGATCTGCGCACACGCCTGCTGCATGAAGTAGCGGGCCAGCAGCAGGATGTCCTGGCCGCGTGCACGCAGGGGCGGTACTTCGACGTTGAGGACGTTGAGGCGATAGAACAGGTCTTCGCGGAAGGTGCCTTCGCTGACCATTTTTTCCAGGTCGCGGTGGGTGGCGCTGAGGATGCGCACATTGACCTTCACTTCACGATCGCCCCCTACCCGGCGAAAACTGCCGTCGTTGAGAAACCGCAGCAGTTTGGCCTGTAGGTACGGCGACATCTCGCCGATCTCATCAAGGAACACCGTGCCCTGGTTGGCCAGTTCCATCAGCCCTGGCTTGCCGCCGCGCTGGGCGCCGGTGAAGGCGCCCGGTGCATAACCGAACAGCTCGCTCTCGGCGAGGTTCTCCGGCAGCGCCGCGCAGTTCAACGCCAGAAACGGCGCACTCTGGCGCGCGCTGGTGGCATGGCAGGCGCGGGCCACGAGTTCCTTGCCGGTGCCGGTTTCGCCCTGGATCAACAGCGGTGCATCCAGGGCCGCCACTCGCTGCGCACGCGCCTTGAGGGTGCGGATGACCGGCGACTCACCGAGCAGTGCATCAAAGCCTTCGGCATGGTCATGGTGCAGCGCCGAGAGTTGTTCGCCGATACGGTTGGGTTGGTACAGGGTCAGCAGGGCGCCGGCGTCGGTGATCGGCGTCGCGTCCAGCAGCAGGGTCTGGCCGTTGACACTGATCTCGCGCAGGGGCAAACGAAAGCCGTTTTCCAGCAAGGTCTCCAGCAGCGCGGGGTCGCTGAACAGTTCGGCGATACTCTCACCGGCCGGTTCGCGCCCGTAGAGGGCGATCAGCGCCGGGTTGGCCAGCAGGATCTTGCCCGCGCTGTCCAGGGCCAGCACCGGGTCGGTCATGGCGGCCAGCAGGGCGTCGAGTTGCAGGTGGCGGCGTTGGCCGGGAAGAATGTCCACCACCGTCACCGCTTGCACGCCGTGCACGCTGAACAGCGCATCGCGCAGCTCTTCCAGCACCTTGGCGCTGAGGGTCGGCGCGTCGATGTAGACGTTGGGCGGCACCATTTCCACCGCATCCAGGTTGAGATTGCGCCCACCGAGCAAGGCCAGGACTTCCTGGGTGATGCCGACGCGGTCGATGAAGCTGACGTGGATACGCATGGGGCGGATCTTGATTCTGGAGTGCGAAGGGTGGCAAGTATGCCTTGGAGACGCTGGAGATCAAAATGTGGGAGGGGCGGTGCGACGATTCGACTTGCTCCCGATATAGGTGGATCAGCTGATGAATCCTTTGCTGATACACAGCCATCGGGAGCAAGTCGAATCGTCGCACCGCCCCTCCCACATCTGAACAGTGTTGTGTCAGTGCAAACGCATCACGCCAGGTGTTCGGGCTTGACCGGGTCGCCGGATTTCATGTCCAACTGATGCCGCACATCTTCAAACATCAGATCGTAGTGCTTGTGGTCCGATCCCACGCTGCTGTGGTTTTTGGGGATGCCGTATTTCTCGACAATCCGGGTCACGTTGCTGGCGAAGTTGTAGGCCTGATCCTTGGGCAGAAAGAACGTTTCCTTCATGTCCTTGCCCTGGACGCTGCCATGCAGGGTGAACTGCATGCCTTTGCCCTCGCTTTTATCCGTGACGACTTCGTAGTCCAGGCACAGGTCGTAGCTGACGTCGTCCTTGTTCAGCGCATGGCGTTCGACATGCAGATGACCGGGTTCAAAGGTAGCCATAGGCGTATCTCCTCTACTTCACAGATAGGTGATGCCAGGTGTTGCCGTGCTGATGCGTGTACCGGCGTTGCCCTGGACGATGGCTTCGATGTCCGAGAGTGAACCGATCACCGCAGTTTTGCCAGTCTGGCGGGCGAACTCGCAGGCGGCTTGGACCTTGGGGCCCATGGAGCCGGCGGCGAAGCCGAGGTCTTGCATGGCGTCGGGGTGGGCCTGGGCGATGGCTTTCTGGGTCGGCTTGCCGTAGTCGATAAACGCTGCGTTGACGTCGGTGGCGATCACCAGCAGATCGGCGTCCAGTTGCGCGGCCAGCAAGGATGAGCACAGGTCCTTGTCGATCACCGCTTCAATGCCTGTGAGCTTGCCGTCTTCGTCATACATCGTCGGGATACCGCCGCCGCCGGCGCAGATCACGATGGCTTGTTTCTCCAGCAGCCATTTGATCGGACGAATTTCGAAGATGCGTTTCGGGCGCGGGCTGGCGACCACACGGCGGTATTTGTCGCCATCCGGCGCGATCGCCCAGCCTTTTTCGGCGGCGAGTTTTTCCGCTTCGGCCTTGGTGTACACCGGGCCGATCGGCTTGGTGGGGTTCTGGAAGGCGGGGTCCTTGGCGTCGACTTCCACTTGGGTGAGCAAGGTGGCGAAGGGCACTTCAACGTCCAGCAGATTGCCCAGTTCCTGTTCGATGATGTAGCCGATCATGCCTTCGGTTTCGGCGCCCAGCACGTCCAGCGGGTAGGGCGACACGCTGGTGTAGGCCGCCGCCTGCAACGACAACAGGCCGACCTGCGGACCATTGCCGTGGGCGATCACCAGTTCGTTGCCGGGGTGGATCTTGGCGATCTGTTCGGTGGCGATACGGATATTGGCGCGTTGGTTGTCCGCGGTCATGGGTTCACCACGGCGCAGGAGGGCGTTGCCGCCCAGGGCTACGACGATGCGCATAAGGAATGTCCTTCTAGAGTTCGATGTTGCGAACACAGGACCAAATGTGGGAGGGGAGCTTGCCCCCCTCCCGCACTTAACCCGTGTAGCCTTTAGATATCCGCCAACGCCGACACCAGGATCGCCTTGATGGTATGCATGCGGTTTTCCGCCTGCTCAAAGGCAATGTTGGCCGGCGACTCGAACACTTCTTCGGTCACTTCCACGCCATTGGCCAGGTTCGGATACCGTGCGGCGATGTCCTTGCCGACCTTGGTTTCGCTGTTGTGGAACGCCGGCAGGCAGTGCATGAATTTCACCCGTGGGTTGCCCGAGGCTTTCATCATCCTGGCGTTGACCTGGTACGGCAGCAATTGCTCGATGCGCTCGTCCCAGGCTTCCACCGGCTCGCCCATGGACACCCAGATATCGGTGTGGATGAAGTCCACGCCCTTCACCGCCTCGGCAGGGTCTTCGGTGATGGTGATGCGCGCGCCGCTCTCTTCGGCGAACGCCTGGCATTGCTTGATGAAGTCGTCATGTGGCCACAGGGCTTTCGGCGCGCCGATGCGCACGTCCATGCCGAGCTTGGCGCCGATCATCAGCAGCGAGTTGCCCATGTTGTAGCGGGCGTCGCCCAGGTAGGCGTAGCTGATGTCATGCAGCGGCTTGTCGCTGTGTTCGCGCATGGTCAGGGTGTCGGCGATCATTTGGGTCGGGTGGAATTCGGCGGTGAGGCCGTTGAACACCGGCACGCCGGCGAACTTGGCCAGTTCTTCGACGATGTCCTGTTCGAAACCACGGTATTCAATGGCGTCGAACATTCGGCCCAATACGCGGGCGGTGTCTTTCATGCTTTCTTTGTGGCCGATCTGCGACGACACCGGGTCGATGTAGGTGACGTGGGCACCTTGGTCATGGGCCGCCACTTCGAAGGCGCAACGGGTGCGCGTCGAAGTTTTTTCGAAGATCAGCGCGATATTCTTGCCCTGCAGGTGCGGACGCTCGGTGCCGGTGTATTTGGCGCGTTTGAGGTCGCGGGACAGGTCCAGCAGGTAGTTCAGCTCGCGGGTGGTGTGGTGCATCAGCGACAGCAGGCTGCGGTTGCGCATATTGAAAGCCATGATGGAATCTCCTTAATAGTCGATTGGGTCGCGGATGATCGGGCAGGTCATGCAGTGGCCGCCGCCACGGCCACGGCCGAGCTCACCGGCGCTGATGGTGATGACTTCCACGCCGGCCTTGCGCAGCAGGGTGTTGGTGTAGGTGTTGCGGTCGTAGCCGATCACCACGCCTGGCTCAACGGCCACCACGTTGTTGCCGTCATCCCATTGCTCGCGTTCGGCGGCGAAGCTGTTGCCGCCGGTCTCGACCACGCGCAGCGCCTTGAGGTTGAGGGCGGCGGCCACGGTTTCGAGGAAGTTGGTTTTCTCGCGCTGGATATCGATGCCGTGCGGCTTGCTGTCGTCAGGGCGCAGGGTGAACGGCACGATCTGGTTGACCACTTCGGGGAAGACGGTGACCAGGTCGCGGTCGCAGAAGCTGAACACGGTGTCCAGGTGCATCGCCGCGCGGGACTTGGGCAGGCCGGCCACGATCACGCGTTCCACGGCGTTGTTCTTGAACAGGTTGCGCGCCAGTTGGCCGATGGCCTGGTGGGACGAGCGCTCGCCCATGCCGATCAACACCACGCCGTTGCCAATCGGCATCACGTCACCGCCTTCCAGTGTGGCGGCAGCGTGTTCCTGGTCGGGGTCGCCGTACCAGATCTGGAAGTCGGCGTTAGTGAACTCGGGGTGGAATTTGTAGATGGCGCTGGCCAGCAGGGTTTCCTGGCGTCGCGCCGGCCAGTACATCGGGTTGAGCGTCACGCCGCCGTAGATCCAGCAGGTGGTGTCGCGGGTGAACTGGGTGTTGGGCAGCGGCGGCAGAATGAAACTGGAATGGCCGAGGAAGTCGCGGAACATCTCGATGGTCTTGCCACCGAAGCTGCCGGGCAGGTCGTCGGCCGATACGCCGCCGATCAGGTACTCGGCGATCTTGCGCGGTTCCAGGCTGCGCAGCCACGAGCCGACTTCCTCGACCAGGCCCAGGCCCACGGTGTTGGCGGTGATCTTGCGCGCCAGGATCCAGTCCAGGGCTTCAGGGTTGGCGACGATGTCGGTCAGCAGGTTGTGCATTTCCAGCACATCGATGTCCCGCTCGCGCATCTTGGTCACGAAGTCGAAATGGTCGCGCTTGGCCTGGGCCACCCACAGCACGTCATCGAACAGCAGTTCATCGCAGTTGTTGGGGGTCAGCCGCTGGTGGGCCAAGCCTGGGGAGCACACCATGACTTTGCGCAGTTTGCCGGCTTCGGAATGTACGCCGTACTTCACTTTTTCCGTGGTCATTACAGATCCTCCAATGAACAACAGTTACAACGTTAAGAAACCGTCATAGAGCCCATAGGCCGCCACCAGGGCGCCAATGACCACTGCGGCGAAAATCAGCTTCTCGACGTTGGTGAAAATCGGTTTGCCCAGTTCATGCTTGGCCTTGGCGAACAGGATCGCGCCGGGCGCATAGAGCAGGGCGGAGAGCAGCAGGTACTTGGTGCCGCCGGCGTAGAGCAGCCACACCGCGTAGATCAGCGCGACGGCACCGATGAAAAGGTCTTTGCGGCGCTCCTTGAGGGCGTTTTCGTAGGTCTCGCCGCGTACCGCCAACAGCAGGGCATAGGCCGCCGACCACAGGTAGGGCACCAGGATCATCGAGGTGGCGAGATAGATCAGCGACAGGTAAGTGCTGGCGGAAAACAGCGTGATCACCAGGAACACCTGGACCATGGCGTTGGTCAGCCACAGGGCGTTGGCCGGCACATGGTTGGCGTTTTCCTTGCGCAGGAACTCGGGCATGGTGTGGTCCTTGGCCGCGGCGAACATGATCTCCGCGCACAGCAGCACCCACGACAGCAGCGCACCCAGCAACGAGACGATCAAGCCGACGCTGATCAACACCGCGCCCCAGTGGCCCACCACATGTTCCAGCACGGCGGCCATCGACGGGTTCTGCAACTTGGCCAATTCCGGCTGGGTCATGATGCCCAGGGACAGTACGTTCACCAGCATCAGGAACAGCAGCACGGTGATAAAACCGATCACGGTGGCCTTGCCCACGTCGCTGCGCTTTTCGGCGCGTGCCGAGAAGATGCTCGCGCCTTCGATGCCGATGAACACCCACACGGTGACCAGCATCATGTTGCGCACCTGGTTCATCACGCTGCCCAGATCGGGGTTTTTCACGCCCCAGATGTCAGCGGTGAAGATCTCCAGCTTGAACGCGAACACTGCGATCAACACGAACAGCACCAGCGGCACAACCTTGGCCACCGTGGTCACCAGGTTGATGAACGCCGCTTCCTTGATCCCGCGCAGCACCAGGAAGTGCACGGCCCACAGCAACACGGAAGCGCCAATCACGGCAGCCGGCGTGTTGCCTTCGCCGAAGATCGGGAAAAAATAACCGAGGGTGCTGAACAGCAGCACGAAGTAACCGACGTTGCCCAGCCAGGCACTGATCCAGTAGCCCCAGGCCGACGAGAAACCCATGTAGTCGCCAAACCCGGCCTTGGCGTAGGCGTACACGCCGCCGTCGAGGTCGGGCTTGCGGTTGGCCAGGGTCTGGAACACGAACGCGAGGGTCAACATGCCCACGGCGGTAATCACCCAACCGATCAGCACGGCGCCTACATCGGCGCTGGCCGCCATGTTTTGCGGCAGGGAGAAAATACCGCCACCAATCATTGAGCCAACGACCAGCGCAACCAGTGCGCCTAAGCGAAGTTTTCCGCAAGATTCAGACATCGCATAACTCCAATGCAGGAGAAGAGAGACCACAGAATAATTCCGTGCGCTAATCAAACAGCTGACTCAGATCACTTCATTGGCACATTCCATTGTGGATTAATGACTTAGGCTGCAAATCCCTGAGCAATACTTGTGCGCGCAAAGCCGCTTTCCAGAGCGGTGCCTGCGTGTTGGTCACTTATTGAGTGCTACGTATGGACGTTTGACGCTAGACCGTTTTGTTGAATGTGCAAAACGTTTAGAGAGCAAACCGGCAAGTCGCTTGAAAAGGCTGAAGTATTCGACGTATTTAAATTATAAATACGTCTGAGCGTTATAAACTGTCATGCCGCTGGGTTATGAACGCGGGGCTTTTATCGCCATTACTAATAAACGCCGCACTCGCTGAATTAATTAAGTTGAGTGCACGATTGTCCGCAATTAAGTATTTCAGGAGTGTGCATGTCTCAACCGGCCCAGAAACTTCGACTCAGCGCCCTGATCGCCCTGGTGGTGGGGTCGATGATTGGCGGGGGGATTTTTTCCCTGCCGCAAAACATGGCGGCGCGGGCCGAGGTGGGCGCTGTGCTGATTGGCTGGGCGATCACCGCCGTGGGCATGTTGACCCTCGCGTTCGTGTTCCAGACCCTGGCCAACCGCAAGCCCGAACTGGACTCCGGGGTGTATGCCTACGCCAAGGCCGGGTTTGGCGACTACATGGGATTTTCGTCGGCCTGGGGTTATTGGATCAGTGCGTGGATGGGCAACGTCGGTTATTTTGTGTTGCTGTTCAGCACCCTTGGCTACTTTTTCCCGGTGTTTGGCCAAGGCAATACGCCGGTGGCCATCGGGTGTGCGTCGTTGCTGCTGTGGGCTGTGCACTTTCTGGTGCTGCGCGGGATCAAGGAGGCGGCGTTCATCAACCAGGTCACCACGGTGGCGAAGATCGTGCCGCTGCTGATGTTTATCGTGATCGCCGCCGTGGCGTTCAAGGCCGATGTCTTCACCCGCGATATCTGGGGCCTGGGCAACCCGCAATTCGGCAGCGTGGTGGATCAGGTGCGCAACATGATGCTGGTCACGGTGTTTGTGTTTATCGGCATCGAAGGCGCCAGTGTGTATTCAGCGCGGGCCGAGAAACGCGCGGACGTCGGCCGGGCCACGGTGATTGGTTTTCTCGGCGTGCTGGCGCTGCTGGTGATGGTCAATGTGCTGTCCCTGGGCGTCATGAGCCAGCCGGAATTGGCCGGTCTGCAAAACCCGTCGTTGGCGGGCGTGCTCGAGCACATCGTCGGGCCCTGGGGCGCCCTGCTCATCAGCCTCGGCCTGGCGGTGTCGCTGCTGGGTGCATTGCTGTCGTGGGCGCTGCTCTGCGCGGAAATCCTCTACGCCACGGCCCATGACAAGACCATGCCGGCTTTCCTGAAAAAGGAAAACGCCAACCAGGTGCCGGTCAACGCGCTGTGGCTGACCAATCTGATGATCCAGGCTTTTCTGGTGATTACGCTGTTCTCCCAGAGCACCTACACCACGCTGATTTATTTGGCCTCGTCGATGATCCTGGTGCCGTACCTGTGGTCGGCGGCCTATGCGGTGTTGTTGAGCGGGCGCGGTGAAACCTATGAAGGCGCCCAGGGCCAGCGCCTGAAGGACTTGCTGGTGGGGTTGATTGCCTTGGGGTATGCGGTCTGGCTGCTCTACGCCGGAGGCTTGAAGTATTTGTTGTTGTCGGCGCTGTTGTACGCGCCGGGCGTGATCCTGTTTGCCCAGGCCAAGCGCGAACAGGGGCAGCCGTTGTTTACCCATCTGGAGAAAGGGATCTTCAGCTGTGTGATTGTGGGCGCGGGGTTGGCGGCGTATGGGTTGTACAGTGGGGTTTTATCGCTGTGAATGGGTGGGTTGTACTGGCCCCATCGGAAGCCCCCTCCCACATTTTGATTTGTGAACACAGTCAAATGTGGGAGGGGCGGTGCGCCGGTTCGACTTGCCCCCGATAGCGGTGGTCGAGTCACCACTGAGCCCGATGTGCCCCCAATTCCCCAGCCGGCAAATCCCACTGCAACGGCGTGCCGCTGATGGTCAACGGCGCCAACAACCGATGGGCCTGGCCCCAGGCTGTTTGTTCCACCACCAACCCCTGATCCCCCGGCGCTTCAGCCCGCAACGCCGGTTGCTCTGGCACCTGTCCTGCCTCCACTAACAACTTCGCCGTACGCGCCAACGACAAGCGCGCCGAACCGCCACGCCCGGTTTTCAGCCGTTCGCTCAATGCCCGAATCGCACTGGCCGCCATCAAATACCCGGTCGCGTGATCCAGCGCCTGCAACGGCAGCGGCACCGGTTTATCCGATTGTTTCCAGGCCATGCCCGCGTCGGCAATCCCGCTGCTCATCTGCACCAGGCTGTCGAAACCCCGGCGATTGCGCCACGGGCCGCTCCAGCCGTAGGCGTTGAGGCTGACGTCGATCAGGCCGGGGGCGAGGGCTTGCAGTTGGCCGGTGGTGTAGCCGAGTTGCTCCAGGGCGTCGGCGCGGTAACCGTGGAACAGGATGTCGGCGCCCTTGAGCAGGCTTTCAAACACCTGGCGGTCTGCGGTCTGCTTGAGGTCCAACCGGGCGCAACGTTTACCCAATGTCATTTCCGGCACCACGCCGGGTTCGTTCCAGGTGGGTGAGTCGATACGCAGCACATCCGCGCCCAGGCCGGAGAGAAAACGACTGGCCACGGGCCCGGCCAATACGCGCGTCAGGTCCAGGACCTTGATACCCGCCAGCGGGCGGGTCACCGAGCCGAGCCAGGGTGTGTCGCGGGTCGTCTCGAACGTCTGGCGCTGGATCAAGTCCTCGGCGTTCACCGCCAACCCCTGCGGATGGGTTTGCCAGGCCCGCCACGTGCGCATCTGCGCCGCGCAGCCGCCGGCCTCGACAATCGCCTGCTCCAGTTCGGCGGCCTGCCAGCCGGCGACGTTTGCGGCCATTGCGGCGCGGTCCGCGACCTTGCCGAGTACCCGTTCAGCGGCGGCACGGTGATGGGGCGCGTTGGTGTGCAGGCGAATCCAGCCATCGGCGCTGGCGTAGTCACCGGCCACCGGGTCCCACAGGGGCGGTACTTGCCAGCCCACCGGGCGAATCGATGAGGAGAACCAGAACGAGGCGAGGCGCCGGTCGACACTCACGCTGGGCAGGCGCCCGGTCTGTTGCCGGATCAGTTCGGCCACGGCCTGGCCGGCGACGCCGATGCTGGCGCCGGCCAGTTCGGTCACCGCGAAGGTCGAAGGCAGAGCGCCGGTTTCGGTAAGGGTCAGGGGCGTTGGCGGTAGATCGAGTGCGGCTTGGATGGGAGTCAGCAAGTCAGTCATCAAAGGCCCTCCGTAAGAGAAGGGCCACTATAAGAGATCATCACACCGCAGTGGCAACCCCCGGTTCCAACGGCAGGTCGATGCTGGCGATAAACCCGCCGTCGGGGTGGTTGGCCAGGATCAGGCTGCCGCCATGGCGTTCGGCGGCGCGCCGCGCAATCGCCAGCCCGAGGCCGTGGCCCTGGGCGGTCTGGCCGGGGGCGCGGTAGAACGGTTCGCCCAGTTGGCTCAGGTGTTCGGCGTCGACGCCGGGGCCATGGTCGCGCACGCTGATCAGGATGCGGTCGCCCTGGCGCTGTGCCTGCAATTGGATCGATTGGTCGGGCGGGTTGAAGCGTTGGGCATTGCGCAGCAGGTTATCCACCGCGCGCTCAATCATGGTCGGCCAGCCCTTCAGGTGCAGGTCGCTGTCGGTGCTCAGTTGCACCACCTGGTCCGGCGCGCTGAGTTGGGCGTCCTTCTGAAGGGTCTTGAGCAGCGCGATGAGGTCGACCTCTTCGGCGCTGGCGTTGTCGGCATCCACGCGGGCCAGCACCAGGATTTCGCTGATCAATGCTTCGAGGCGGTCGCACTCGCGGGTCAGGCGCGGCCAGAGTTTTTCGCGTTCTTCGGGGCCGGCGCGTTCGGCCAACGCCAGGGCGATGCGCAGACGCGCCAGGGGCGAGCGCAGCTCGTGGGACACGTCGCGCAGCAACTGGCGCTGACTGGCGATCAGGCTTTGCAGGCGTGCGCCCATGCGGTTGAAGTCGGTGGCCAGTACGCCGAACTCATCGCGACGGTTGGCCAGGCGCGCCAGGCTGTTCTGTTGATAGGTGGCCTGGCCGAGGTCATGCACCGCGCCGCGCAGGCGGCTAAGCGGACGGGTGATGGATAACGTGACGAACAGGCTGAACAGGGTCAGCACCACCAGCGCAATGGCCAGGGCGCTCAAGGGCCAGGTCAGGCTGCTGCGGTGCCACTGGTCGAGTTCCGGGTGCGGGATACGGTAGATCAACAGGTAGGTGTCGCCGGTTTTCTCGCTGGTGTACTCGGCGGTCAGGCGCCGCCAGGGCAGGTGACCATCTTTGTCGTCGTTCTGCCGCGCTTCGAAGGCGGCGGCGCGGCGCGGGAAGGTGCCGCGCACCACCGGCTCACCGCTTTCGTTCAGCACTTGCACGTCGATGTGGTACTGGCGCTTGCGCTGTTGCAGTAAGTCCTGGGCGGCGTCCTCACCCTGGGCTTCGTAGAGTTGGGTCCACTCCTGGGCCAGGTTATTGAGACCAGGGTGACGGCTGAGAATCCAGGCATCTTGATTGAGCATGTGCCCAAGCAGGATCGACAGCCCGGCAACCAAGGCGATGGCCAGCCAGAAACTGGCCAGGATGCGCCAGAACAATGAACGCACAGGAAACCCTCAAACTGGAAAAGCCCAGTGGCGGGGGCCACTGGGCTGCGAGCATTAACGCGAGGGCATTATTGCGCTTTTTGCGGCTGTTGCGCTTTCCAGGCTTGGAATTCCTTCCACTCGGCACGCCGCTGTTCTTGCTTCTTGACGATCTCGTCGAACTTCTTCTGCTGGTCCGGCTTGAGCACGGCGCGGATATCGGCCTGGGTTTTCTGACGGCCGGCGGCGATTTCATCCTGCATGGCTTTCTGGTCAGCGGCCGGGAGTTTGTCCAGGTACTTCCTGGTCAGGTCTTTGCGAGCGTGCCATTGGTCGCCCATCAGCTTGCCGATCTGCTCGCGCTGTTCGCGGCTCAGGTCCAGCTGGCTGAAGGGGCCGCCTTTGCCACGCGGACCGTGTTCACCGCCGTGGCCCGGGCCACCCATCATGTGGCCGGAAGGCTCGCCCATCGGGCCTGGGCCTTCGGGCATGGCGGCCATGGCAACGGTCGGCAGGGCAGCGGCGAACATCAAAGCGATAAGGGTCTTGCGCATGGTGAATCTCCTGTCTCTATTCCGGTGAGTCCGGATGTGAGTAGGTTACCCAGAGCAAGGTCAGCCGCCGTCAGGGGAGGGTAAAGGTTTGGTAAGGGGGAGGGGGGCAGCGGCAAGTTTTCAGCGGCAAGCTGCAAGTGAAGAGCTTGCAGCTTGCCGCTTGAAACTTGCAGCTGCCTCAAAGGCTGTAGTAATAGCCGCGGCTGCGCAACGCCACGATGCGCGGCCGGCCATCCGGGTGAGGGCCGATCTTTTTGCGCAGGTTGCTCACGTGCATGTCCAGGCTGCGATCGTACAGGGTCAACTTGCGGCCCAGGGCGATCTGCGCCAGTTCCTGTTTATCCAGCGGCTCGCCGGGCTGGCGCAGCAAGGCTTCGAGCAGGCGGCTTTCGGAGACGGTGAGGGCGAACTCCTGTTCGTCGATGCTGACTACGCCACGCACCGGGCTGAAGCACAGGTCGCCCAGTTCCAGCTGGGTCGACACGGCGGCCGGGTGGCTGCGGCGCAACACGGCACGCAGGCGCGCGGTGAGTTCGCGGGGGTCGCAGGGTTTGGCCAGGTAGTCGTCGGCACCCAGTTCCAGGCCGAGGATACGGTCCAGGGGTTCGCCGCGGGCCGACAGCATCAGCACCGGCAGCTCCGGGTGGTCGTTGCGCAATTGCTTGAGCAACTCCAGGCCACTGCCGTCGGGCAGCATCACGTCCAGCACCACCGCGGCGGGCGCGCTATCGGCCAAGGCTTTGCGCGCGCTCAGGCCATCGTGGCAGGCGCGCACCTGGAAACCTTCCTGGCCCAACCAACTGGTCAGCAGCTCACAGAGCTCCTGGTCATCATCTATCAGTAACAGCTCGCTCATGACTCACTCAATTTAGCCATTGTCGACGGCGACGGTGCCCCCCGCTGGCGAAGATCCCGCACAGCAAGGCGATCAGTGCGACCGCCCCGCCAGTGACAAACCATTGCTGTTGCTCGGTCAGCCATCGGGTCAAGACGCCGCTTTGTGAATCTTTGAGTTGCTGGGTCAGCCGTTGGTTCTCTTGGCGAAGGCGACTCAATTGAGCGCTTTCGCGAGTAGCATCCGCGCTTTGCAGTTGCTTGCTCAGCTCTTCACGTTGCCGCTCGCTGTCTTTCAAGCGTTGCTGCAACTCGGTGATCTGGGCGCCGGCGCTCAAGGACAGGGGCGTGGAGCTACCGGTGTTCGAGGTTTCTTCAGCGTGGGCCGTAGCCCCGATCATTAACACTGCCAACAGACACAACTGACGTAAGCGCATCGGAACTCCTGATTCCACACGAATATTCAGTACGTTGTCGGCAGGTTACCGAGAATAATGAGCCATTTGGCGTGCGCCGAACTCAATAGGTTCGACGCAACCCGGATCAAGGCAGGACTTGCTTGAAGGGTTTGATCACCACGTCGGCATAGACACCTGCCGCGACATAGGGATCAGCCTTGGCCCAAGCCTGGGCATCGGCCAGTGAGGCGAACTCGGCAACGATCAGGCTGCCGGTAAAACCGGCGTCGCCCGGGTCGTTGCTGTCCACGGCCGGGTGCGGGCCGGCCAGGACGATGCGGCCTTCGGCTTGCAGCTGCTTGAGGCGCTCGACGTGGGCCGGGCGTACGGACAGGCGTTTTTCCAGCGAGTTTTCAACGTCGGTGGCAATGATGGCGTAGAGCATGTCAGTCCTCGGTTTTCGGCGTGGAAGGGTCGGTGTCATGCAGGTGGCGCGACAGGTAGATGCCCTGGCCGACCAGGAACAGCACGGTCATGCCCAGGCTGCCGAACACCTTGAAGTCGACCCAGTAGTCCTGGAAGGTAAACGCCACGAACAGGTTGGCGGCGCCACAGAAGATGAAAAACACGATCCAGGCCACGTTCAGGCGTACCCAGACCGGTTCCGGCAGGGTCAGCGCGTGGCCCATGATCCGCTTGATCAGCAGGCGGTCGCCGATGAAGTGGCTGCCGATGAACGCCAGTGCGAACAGCCAGTTCACCACCGGGGCTTTCCATTTAAGGAAGGTCTCGCTGTGGAAGGCCAGGGTCAGGCTGCCGAAGACCAGGCACGCGACCAGGGTCAGCCATTGGCTTTTTTCCAGTTTGCGCTGGGAAATGAACAGGGCGCCATAGACCACGATGGAGCTGATGATCAGCACGGCGGTGGCGCTGTAGATGCCGCCTACGGTGAGCTCATGGCCGGCCACGTCGACGACCCGAGGGTCAAGTTTGTAAACGATGAAAAACAGCAACAGCGGGATGAAGTCGATGAATTGTTTCACAGTAAGAGCCAGAAGCTGGATGTGGCGGCATAATAACAAACATCCTTGGTTGCGATAGCGCCAGCTGACTTGAGGTTACAGACCCCCGTGAATGTTGATTTGCACTGCCACAGCACGGCCTCCGACGGCGCCCTGGCGCCCGCGGTACTGGTTGCGCGTGCGTTTGAAAAAGGCGTGCGAGTCCTGGCGTTGACCGACCACGACACCCTCGAAGGCCTCGATGAAGCCCGCACGGCGGCCCATGCCCTGGGCATGCAGTTGGTCAACGGCGTGGAATTGTCCTGCACCTGGGGCGGTGCCACCATTCATATACTTGGCTACGGTTTCGATCAAACGGCCCCGGCGCTGGTGCAGGCCATCGCCGATTTGCACGATGGCCGCTGGCTGCGGTCCGAAGAAATAAGCCGCAAGCTCAGCCTTAAAGGCATGCCCAACGCCCTCGACGGCGCCCGCGCCATCCAGCAGGAACTGGGCGATAGCGGCAACGCGCCGGCCCGGCCGCACTTTGCCGACTGGATGGTGCGTGAAGGCTTTGTCAAAGACCGCGCCGAAGCCTTTCGCAAATGGCTGGGCGCTGGCAAGTTAGGCGATGTGAAGCAGCATTGGCCGACCCTCGAAGACACCGTCGAGACCTTGCGTGCCTCCGGGGCCTGGGTCAGCCTGGCGCATCCCTGGCACTACGATTTCACCCGCAGCAAGCGTCGCAAGCTGATAGGCGACTATATTGGAGCCGGCGGCCACGCTATCGAAGTGGTCAACGGGCATCAACCTGCCGAACAGGTGGGCAGCCTGGCGATTCTTGCCCGCGAATTTGGTCTGCTGGTCAGCGCCGGCAGTGACTTTCATGGCCCAGGCGGCTGGTCCGAGATCGGCGAATATCGCGCCGTCCCGGACGACCTGCCGCTGTTGTGGGGGCGATTCAAGCATGACCCCATTATTGCCACCGTCTGAACAGGTAGAACACGTGAGTCAATTCTTCCAGATTCATCCGGAAAACCCCCAGGCGCGCCTGATAAAACAGGCCGTGGAGATTATTCGCGCCGGCGGCGTGGTGATCTACCCTACCGACTCGTCCTACGCCATCGGCTGCCAGATCGGCGACAAGGGCGCGGTCGAGCGGGTCAGACGCCTGCGTCAACTGGATGACAAGCACAACTTTGCGCTGATCTGCAGCGATTTGTCCCAACTCGGCCTGTTCGCCAAGGTCGACACCGGTACGTTCCGCCTGCTCAAGGCTCACACACCGGGGCCTTACACCTTCATCCTCAACGCCACCCGCGAAGTGCCGCGCCTGTTGCTGCACCCGAAGAAGCGCACCATCGGCCTGCGCGTGCCGGAGCATCCGATTGCCCTGGCGCTGCTGGCCGAACTGGGTGAGCCATTGATGAGCGTGTCCTTGATCATGCCCGGCGACACCGAGCCGCTGGAAGACCCGTACGAAATGCGCCAACTGCTGGAAAAGCAGGTGGACCTGATCATCGATGGCGGCTTCGGTGGCGGCAAGGCGTCCACCGTGATCAACCTGGCCGACGGTGAGCCCGAAGTGGTGCGTGTCGGCTGCGGCGATCCCGCACCGTTTATGGTCGAGGCCTGAATGTCGTCAGTGGAAACCGTCGACCCCCAGGCAGGCGCCCAGCAGGAGTTGCCGTTCGCCATGGTATATGGCCAGGCGGTCATGGAAATGCCGCTGGACCTGTACATCCCGCCGGATGCCCTGGAGGTGTTCCTCGACGCTTTCGAAGGCCCGCTCGACTTGCTGCTGTACCTGATCCGCAAGCAGAACATCAACATCCTCGACATCCCGGTGGCGGAAATCACCCGCCAGTACATGGGCTATGTCGAATTGATGCAGTCGGTGCGCCTGGAACTGGCCGCCGAGTACCTGGTGATGGCTGCCATGCTCGCCGAGATCAAGTCGCGCATGCTGCTGCCGCGCTCGGAGACGGTCGAAGCCGAGGAAGACGACCCGCGCGCCGAATTGATCCGCCGTCTGCAGGAGTACGAGCGTTTCAAGGCTGCCGCTGAAGGCATCGACGGCTTGAGCCGGGTGGGCCGTGACGTGGTGGTGCCCAAGCTCGACGCGCCGGAGGCCCGTGCGCGCAAATTGTTGCCGGACGTGAGCCTGGAAGAGTTGCTGATGTCCATGGCCGAGGTGCTGCGCCGTGGCGACATGTTCGAAAGCCACCAGGTCAGCCGCGAGGCGTTGTCGACCCGCGAACGCATGAGCGATGTGCTGGAGCGTCTCAAGGGTGGCGGGTTTGTGCCGTTTGTCGAGCTGTTCACCGCTGAAGAAGGGCGCCTGGGGGTGGTGGTAACCTTTATGGCGGTCCTCGAATTGGTCAAGGAGTCCTTGGTCGAGCTGGTCCAGAATGAGCCTTTTGCGGCTATCCACGTGCGGGCGCGAGCCGAATAAAGAGCTGAAACCATGAACCTGACTGAACCCCGCGAACTGGCGCCCTTGCTGGAAGCCTTTCTCCTGGCCTCGGGTAAGCCGCAATCCCTGGAGCGCCTGTTCGAACTGTTTGAAGAGGCTGAACGCCCCGAGCCGCCGGTGTTCAAGAAGGCGCTGGAGATCCTGCGCAAGTCCTGCGACGGCCGCGCGTTTGAACTGCGCGAAGTGGCGTCGGGTTATCGCCTGCAGATCCGTGAGAAATTTTCCCCATGGGTCGGCCGCCTGTGGGAAGAGCGCCCGCAACGCTATTCACGGGCGATGCTCGAGACCATGGCGCTGATCGCCTATCGCCAGCCGATCACTCGGGGCGAGATCGAGGATGTGCGGGGCGTGGCGGTCAACAGCCACATCGTCAAGACGCTGCTGGAACGCGAGTGGATCCGCATCGTCGGTTACCGCGACGTGCCGGGCAAGCCGGCGATGTTCGCCACCACCAAGGTGTTCCTCGACCACTTCAACCTGAAAAACCTCGACGACCTGCCTCCGCTCGCTGAATTGCGCGAGATGGAAGCCGAGCCGGTGCTCGACTTCGACGACGCGCCGGTGCCGCAGGGCTTGCAGGAATTGGCCGATGCCAGCGCCGAGCCGGAGGAACCGAAGGACGAAACCAGTTTCCATACCTTGCTGCTGGAGCTGGATGACATGGAGCAGGGCATCAAGACCGACTTTGATGATTTGCTGCGTGATGGGGCGGCCGAGCCGGAAACCGAGGTGAACGTTGAAGTTGAGCCTGAGGTCGAGCCCGAAGAAGACATCCTCGGCGTGGCCGATGCCCGCGAGAAACTCCTGGCCGCCGTCGCCGCCCTCGAACAACCGCCGCTGAGCGATGAGGAAGACGAGGCCCGGGCACTGGCCGAGGCCATCGAAAACGAACGCCGCCAGTTCGAAGACTGACGCGGTCCCATGTGGGAGGGGTTAAGGCTTTGAAGGGGTAAAAAGTGACCTGTGGCGAGGGAGCTTGCTCCCGTTGGACTGCGCAGCAGTCCCATTCTGTGTAAACAAAGAGAGGGGCCGCTTCGCGGCCCAACGGGAGCAAGCCCCCTCCCACATTTGATCTCCATTGTTTGGGAGAAAGCATGAGTTCAACCAAAGACCCCTGCATCAGCCTCTGCAAGTTCAGCGACGATATCTGCGTCGGCTGCGGGCGCAGCAAGCGCGAAATCCGCGCCTGGAAGAAACTCGACAAGGTAGACAAGCGCGCGGTGCTGGCCGAAGCCGAGCTGCGCCTGCTGGCCTTGGGCGCCACCGGTCGGCGGAAAAGCAAATGACTTGGGCTGTATCGACTACTCTGTGATGCGCAATGCGCGTCATGCGCGTATGATTCGCGACCCTTTGCCGCCGTATTCGGCCAAAGCCCCGCTTTCAACACTCTTCAGGCCACGCCTGAATCGACCCACCGGGAGGTGCTTAAGATGAATGACCAAGACCATAAAGACCAGGAAATCGGCCCAGCAGGCGAAAAGCTGCAAAAGGTGCTGGCGCGTATCGGCGTGGGCTCGCGCCGCGACGTCGAAGCCTGGATCACCCAGAAGCGCATCAAGGTCAACGGCGTCGAGGCCACCCTCGGCCAGCGCGTCGACCTGCACGACGCGATCACCATCGATGGCAAGGTGATCAAGCGTGAAGAGGCCGCCGAATCGGTGCGCCGCGTGATCATGTACAACAAGCCCGATGGCGAGATCTGCACCCGTGACGATCCCGAAGGCCGTCCGACCGTATTCGACAAGATGCCCAAGCCCAAAGAAGGCCGCTGGATCAACATCGGTCGCCTGGACATCAACACCACCGGCTTGCTGATGTTCACCACCGACGGTGAACTGGCCAACCGCCTGATGCACCCGTCCTACGAGATGGACCGTGAGTACGCCGTACGTGTACGCGGTGAAGTCGACGACGAGATGATCGAACGCCTCAAGGCCGGCGTGGTGCTGGAAGACGGCCCGGCCAAGTTCACCGACATCAAGCAGGCGCCCGGTGGCGAGGGTTTCAACCACTGGTACCACTGCGTGGTGATGGAAGGTCGTAACCGCGAAGTACGTCGCCTGTGGGAATCCCAGGGCCTGGTGGTCAGCCGCCTGAAACGCGTGCGTTTCGGCCCGGTGTTCTTGAACTCCGACCTGCCGATGGGCCGCTGGCGCGAAATGAGCCAGTACGAAGTCGACATCCTCAGCGCCGAAGTCGGCCTGACGCCGGTCGCAATGCCGCAGATGAACGCCAAGAGCAAAGACAAGCTTGAGCGTATGCAGCGTAAGTCGTCGCGTCCTGTCGCGCGTACCGAACGTGTGGCCCGCACCCTGCGCCCGGCGCTGGATGCACCGGCCACCGGCGGGCGTATCTCGCGTCAGCCGCAGATCGAGGGTGAACGTCGTCCAACGGCGCCATCGCGTCAGGAAGGCGAGCGTGCTCCACGTACGCCGCGCCCTGCGCCGGCCGGTGGTCGCAGCAACCGTGGTGAAGCGGATCGCCCGGCCGACAACGCCAGCACCAAACGTCCAGCCAAGCCGGCGGCGAATAAGCGCCCCGGTCCGAAACTGGTCGCCGACGAGCCGTCTGGCAAGCGCCGTGGCGCACCGGCCGGTTCGGGTCAACGTCCGGGTTTTGGTCGCAAGAAACCGCAGTGATGTAAACGCTGCACAAAAACGCCAACCTTAGGGTTGGCGTTTTTTTTTGGATCTTCATTTGATTCGAAATGGGTGCTCAGAACGCAAAGGCGCCATCGAATACCGGCTTGTCATCCAACGCCAACACCCCGCTGGCAAAGATCAGATCCAGGTGATGACTGCCTTTCTGCCCGCCGCCCAGCCCCAGGTGCAAGCCGCAATGGCGCTCCTCAAACCCGGCATTGCGCGCATATAAATCCTTGACCCCTTCATTGGTGCCAATGCCCAGTTCCTCCACCCGACGGTTGGACGGGTTGGCATTCAGGTATTTGTTGAAGTCATCCACCAGCCCCGGCACCTCGCTGGCCACGCTGCAGACGGTCGAGTTCTCGATCCACAACTCCAGCGGCGACTCCAGCACGCCGTATTTGCGTGCAAACGGGATAGTGCTGAGAAAGGTGCCGACAAATCTCACCTGGCCATTGATGGCCTCACTGTGGGTGGCGATTTCGCCGGGTGCCAGGTCGTGGTTGCCGACGCCGTTGATATTGGTCCACTTTTTGATGCTGCTCATCGGCGCTTCAAGACGTGAGCCGTGTTTGTCGGTAAAGCTCAGCACGTTGGCCTGGCCCATGCGCCGGATCAACGTGGCGTTGAGGTCGGCGATGCGCTGCGGCTCGACGCTGAAGGTGTCGTAGAAGTAGTCGCCGTAGTCCTTGAACAGCAGGGATTTCTTCCAGTGTTCGGCCATCACCCCCTGCAGGGCGCGGATAAAGTCCGGGCCTTCGGCGCGTGGGTTGGGCAGTGTCGAGGCGTCGTAGAGAAACAGGTACAGGTCGCAGGCTTCGATGGCCTTGGCCAGGGTATCGCTGGCGGCCAGGTCCAGGCGCTGTACCTGGAAATTGAAGCGGGCGGCGCTGCTGTGGGTGATGGCGTGAGCAATGGCGTCGTAACGCTCGGTATGGCCCAGCAGCACAGTGGGGCAACTCAGGCCGTTGAGCGCTGGGTGATGGGCGAGGTAGTAAAGAAAGTGTTCGACGGCGCGGGCCTTGTCCATGACGGGTGTCCTTGTGTGCCTTGGGTAAGGGGGGCAGGTGCCGTGCACAGCACCTGCCGAATGCCTGTCGCGTCTTAGAAAGGCCACATCGCGGTGCCGAACGGCACGACGGCGTCGGCCTGCATCATTTCAACGGCGGCCTCATGGGTCGGCGCTTCAAGCCAATCGTCGAGTTGCAGTTCGGTTTCCAGGTCGTTTTCCAGTGCTTGCATGGTGTATCTCCTAGAGGACGGTGTTTGAGAACGGCTTGCCAGCGGGCTTCGCTGGACAAGTGGAATGAACCTAGGAGAGCTTGTTGGTTAATGCAAAAAATTTATTGACACGGTCTCATTTGGATTTTTTCTTCTGTTTTTTCACCGTGAGTTTTTTATTCAGTAAAAACAATGAGCTGGCGCGGGTAATGTTTCGGAAATTTCTTACCGACATTTTTCCGTTTGCCGAAGGTCGACAGCTTGGCTGTAACGCTTATTTTCCACGGTGTAACGATAAATTTACGAGAAGCGCTCGGCATTATTGGGCCGCCTTTCGTCGTAACGAATGCCTGACAGATTGTCGCGTGCACTGTTGCAGGGCGTTCGCAAGCGGTCGAGCGGTGTACAATGCGCCGCGTTTTACTGTGACCCCTTGCGTAACCACGCAAAAGGCCAAGACCTCAGGGTTTACCCACCCTGATCACTCCGCCCGGCCACGAGCCCGGCGGGTTCGATTTCGTCACAGATAAAAACAAACAGGTGACGCATGAACGTTGGAAAAACGCTGTACTCCTGGTGCCTGCGCTGGGGTTTGAGCGGCGCTGCTTGAGTCGAGATTCAACGCAGCAACGTGCATTCACATCATCAAACCTTGCGTGAGACCCTTTTCATGAGTGGACCCCATTCTTCTTCAGGCGAGCTGAAACGCGGCCTGAAAAACCGTCATATCCAGTTGATCGCCCTCGGTGGCGCCATCGGTACCGGCCTGTTCCTGGGCTCGGCCGGGGTGCTCAAATCCGCCGGTCCGTCGATGATCCTGGGCTATGCGATCTGTGGCTTCATTGCCTTCATGATCATGCGCCAGCTCGGCGAAATGATCGTCGAAGAGCCGGTTGCCGGCTCCTTCAGCCACTTTGCCCACAAGTACTGGGGCGGTTTCGCCGGGTTCCTGTCGGGCTGGAACTGCTGGATCCTGTACATCCTGGTGGGCATGTCGGAGCTGACGGCCGTCGGCAAGTACGTGCACTATTGGTGGCCGGAGATCCCGACCTGGGTCTCGGCGGCGGCGTTCTTCGTGCTGATCAACCTGATCAACCTGGCCAACGTCAAAGTGTTCGGCGAGGCCGAGTTTTGGTTCGCGATCATCAAGGTGGTGGCCATCGTCGGCATGATCGCTCTGGGCAGCTACCTGCTGGTCAGCGGCAGCGGCGGCCCGCAAGCCTCGGTGAGCAACCTGTGGGAACACGGCGGTTTCTTCCCCCATGGCGTCGGCGGCCTGGTAATGGCCATGGCGATCATCATGTTCTCCTTCGGCGGCCTGGAAATGCTCGGCTTTACCGCTGCCGAAGCCGACCAGCCGCGCACCGTGATCCCCAAGGCGATCAACCAGGTGATCTACCGCATCCTGATCTTCTACATCGGCGCCTTGGTGGTGCTGTTGTCGCTGACGCCGTGGGACAGCCTGCTGGCCACCCTCAATGCGTCCGGCGATGCCTACAGCGGCAGCCCGTTCGTGCAGGTGTTCTCGATGCTGGGTAGCAACACGGCTGCGCACATCCTCAACTTCGTGGTCCTGACGGCGGCCTTGTCGGTGTACAACAGCGGCACCTACTGCAACAGCCGCATGCTGCTGGGCATGGCCGAGCAGGGCGATGCGCCCAAGGCCCTGTCCCGGATCGACAAGCGCGGCGTGCCCGTGCGTGCGATCCTCGCCTCGGCGGCGGTGACCCTAGTGGCGGTGCTGATGAACTACTTCGTCCCACAACACGCGTTGGAGTTGCTGATGTCGCTGGTGGTGGCCACGTTGGTGATCAACTGGGCGATGATCAGCTTCTCGCACTTCAAGTTCCGCCAGCACATGAACCGCACCGGCCAGGTGCCGTTGTTCAAGGCGCTGTGGTATCCGTACGGCAACTACCTCTGTCTGGCGTTCGTGGTGTTTATCCTGGTGATCATGCTGATGATTCCGGGGATCCAGGTGTCGGTGTACGCGATCCCGGTGTGGGTGGCGTTTATGGCGGTGTGTTACTGGTTCAAGAACAAGCGCAGTGCCGAAGCGGCGTTGGCGACGGCGAGTGCGGTGTTGAAGTAAGCGAAATATGCAGGCTATGTGAAAACGCTGCCTGCACCGGCTGAGCAAATGCCCTGAGTTGTCGGGGCATTTGCTTTTCAGGGATGAAAAAAACAGATCTGGACGTCTGGTATTTCCAGTGCTCACTTGTTTCAAAGACGTTGATGTTTAAACGACTACTTTTTCCACCATGGCAGGGCGCCATGAGCCGCACAGTTGCACTCACTCCACTTATTTCATCTGCTGCCATACATTTCACGTCTACACAGCGCGGCCATATAGCGTCATTCACTACAAGACAACTGAAAAGTGTAGTCCGGGCTATTGAAGGTCTTGCCGGTCATGCTTTCAAGAAGGCCGACTTGCTCTGGTGATAGGTCGTACTCATAGATCGCATCTTCAGGCTCGCTCCAGGACATTAGCTCCGATAATTTGTCGTACTGGTCGGCAGGAATTTCAATACTGAAAGCCAACTCCTCGGTTTTTTTATCAAATGCAAGAATTTCATGCTGCATGTCTGAGGCTCCTATCAAAATTATTTTGGCGTGGTTCGGCCTGGCTCGGCGTCCTTTGTGCGCTCTGCCGTTTTTCGGATAGGAGCGTTCAGACATGACGGGCTCACTTCCTTGTGTGGGGGAGTGAGCCTACGAGGGAGGGTCAAGGAGCTGGAATCGGCAATATTCGATGGGAAACGTGGGAAAAGTAGACGGAAAATTCAGGGTGTTTCGAATACATTTTTTAAGAGCCATTCACCGGCTTTTTAAAATCACACCACTCATGTATTGATTCAAATCGCGAAAATCCTCAACGCTCCACGCATGCGGCGGTACGCGCACACCGTTCTCCTGCAATGTTTTTGGAATCAGGTTCCCATTGGGACGAAGGATGACCGAAGACACAATAACGCCCGGATACTCAGCCAGGCGTTTTTTGAACGCGGGGGTTGTGAGGTCAGGGGTAGGCGGGCTGCTTTTCCTGGCCAGTGGTCCCGTTGCCTTGAGATCCGCTCCATGGCACATGGCGCATCGCTGTGAATACAGAGTCTTGCCGTTGGCACTATCGGCGAAGGAATGCGAAGTTTGAATGAGTGCTAAAGTGCCGAGCAAAGCGATCAAGGGTATTTTCATTCCACGGGTGACCTTGTTGCCTATGTTGTTATCCACGATTGGCTTATCCGTTGCCTAAGGTTTTTGAGTGATGCTGGTCATTTCCAACAACGTGCACCTGCCCGATGCCGAAATCGAGCTGACTGCCATCCGTGCCCAGGGCGCCGGTGGGCAGAACGTCAACAAGGTGTCGAGCGCGGTGCACCTGCGTTTTGATATTCCGGCGTCGTCGCTGCCGGATTTCTATAAAGAGCGGCTGCTGGCGCTGCGTGACAGTCGCATCACCAGCGACGGCGTGTTGATCCTCAAGGCCCAGCAATACCGGACCCAGGAACAGAACCGCGCCGATGCGTTGGAGCGCCTGGTGGAACTGATACTTAGCGCCACCAAGGTGGAGAAGAAGCGTCGCCCGACCAAGCCCACCCTGGGCTCGAAAAAGCGTCGCCTCGAATCCAAGACCAAACGCGGGAGCATCAAGGCCGGGCGCGGCAAGGTCGATTTCTAAGCGTCGCGTGCCTCGCGCGCCTTGGGCGCCTGCCGGTACAGGTACACACTCAGCAACAGGCCACCCAGGGCGGCGAGGGCGGCGAACAGGAAGATCGACGCAAAGCCGAAGCCTGCCGCTACCGCCCCGGCCAACGGGCCGGTGATGCCCAGGGACAGGTCGATAAACAATGAATAGGCGCCGACCGCCGAACCCCGGCTGGACGCAGGCACCAGGTTGACCGCCTCTACCCCCAGGGCCGGAAACACCAGGGAAAACCCAAAGCCGCTCAACGCCGCGCCGGCCAGGGCCAAATTGGCATCCGGCGCCAGCCATAGCAACAGCAGGCCGAGGATCTCCACCGACAGGCAGGCGATTGCCACGCGAAAACCGCCGATACGGTTGATAAAATTGCCGAACAACAGGCGTGCGCCGATAAAACTGGCGCCGAACAGGCTCAGTGCCCACACCGCGTTATCCCAGTGCTGGGTGGTGTAATACAGGGTGATGAAGGTGGCGATGGTGCCAAAGCCGATCGAGCCCAAGGCCAGCGCGCAGCCGTGCGGGAGTACCCGACCGAGGACATTCATGAACGGCAGGCGCACGCCGGCGACAATCGGCGCGGCGACCTTGTTCCACCCCAGCAGCAAGCCCACCGCCGCCAGCAGGATAATGCTGACGCCCATGCTCCACAGCCCGAATTGCCTGACCAGCAACACTCCCAGCGGCGCACCGACCGCCAGCGCGCCATAACTGGCGATGCCATTCCACGAGATGACCTTGGCGGTGTTGGCCGCGCCCACCCGGCCGATGCCCCAGCCGATGGCGCCCGAACCCACCAGGCTTTCCGCGCTGCCCAGCACCAAGCGGCCAATCAACAGGCTGCCCAGGCTCAAGGCCGGCAGGCTTGAGGACCATGCCGCGATCAACATGAACACACCGCTCAGGCCGCATCCCGCCAGGCCGATCAGCACCGCTCGCTTGCTGCCCAGGTTGTCGATGAGTTTGCCCGCATACGGTCGGCTCAGCAGGGTGGCCAGGTATTGCACGCTGATCACCAACCCGGCAATCACCGCGCCATAGCCCAGTTCGCTGTGGACATAGCCCGGCAACACGGCCAGAGGGATGCCGATATTCAGGTAGCCGATAAAGGTGAACAACACGATGGAAACAACTTGCAGCGTGACCGCCATGGGGCGCTGGGTATCTGGCATGGGGAGAGGTCCACTGTCGCAGCAGGTAAAGATAGGCTGCTAATGATAGCGGTGCTTTGACCCGAGCAGGGCGGTAAAACGCAAAAACGTCAGAGGTCAGGGCTTGGCGGGGGCCAGCAGTTGAGTGGTGACCAATGCGGCCAACGCGTTTTCCTGGGTGCCGAAGCGCTTGAGCAGCACCGCTTGCTTGTCGGCGCTGAGGCGGTTCCACACCTCGACCATCTGCAAGGCTGCATCGAGGACGGCGGTGTCCCGGGTGTCGGGGAGGATATCGGTCATGGCGGGTACCTCGGGTGATTCAGGCAGTGTGGAAAGCGCTCAAAGCTGCGCTTTCCACACGGTCTGGTACGGCGTCAGTCCTGGCGTTCGCTGTCGACTGGTTTGGCTTCTTTGGCCTCAGGCTGCTTGGGGCTGGCCTGTTGCGGTGTTGGCTGCTCAGTTTCGTGCAGGCTTGGGAAGGGGAGATTAGGTATCTCGTGCATCGTCGTCGCTCCTCGCAAAGTCTGTTTTTTCAATCGCAGGTGAGTCCGCGCTCTCAAAAAGCCTTCGCAGGATACAACACTGTAAATGACAAAAAGACTTTTATCTCGACGAGGAGCTAGAACGGCACCTTGCCCAGAATCATGTCGCGGTACATCACAAAATCCCCCAGCAAGCTGTAGAACGGGTGCTTGAAGGTCGCCGGGCGGTTCCTTTCGAAGAAGAAATGCCCGATCCAGGCAAAGCCGTAGCCGGCAATCGGCACGGCCAGCAACAAGCCCAGTGACCCTTTGCCGATGGCGTAGGCCAGAATACCGATCACTAATGTGGTGCCGATAAAATGCAGGCGCCGGCAGGTGCTGTTGCCGTGTTCGCGTAGGTAATACGGGTAAAACTCGGCAAAGCTGTTGAATCGATTGACGTTTTCCACAGTGACCGGCCCTTTGATTGTTATACCGCTCAACGGATGTTCGGCGGGGAGCTTATTTAAGTCTAGAGTGATCAGTGGTAACGGCCAGTGACATTGGATGCCACTTTAGTATCCTTGGCTTCCTGGCTGCCGTTTTCAGCCTGCTTTATTAAGAAGACGCCATGAGCGAACGAACAACTTCTGCAAGCTGGGCGATGGGGATAGTCAAGGCACTGGAAATGGACGGCCTTGATTGCCGCAGTCTGTTCAAGCAACTGGGCCTGGATTACGCCGCCCTCAACGACCCCGACGCCCGTTTTGCGCAGGATTCCATGACGCGCCTGTGGCAGCGCGCGGTCGAGCTGTCGGGCAACCCGGCGATCGGCCTGAACATGGGCAAGGTGGTGCGCCCGGCGTCGTTTCACGTCGCCGGTTACGCTTTGATGTCCAGCAACACACTGGCCGAAGGCTTTATGCGTCTGGTGCGCTACCAGCGGATCATCGCCGAAAGCGCCGACTTGAGCTTTCGCCTGTTGCCCGAAGGCTATGCGCTGATTCTGACGGTGCATGGCGATCATCTGCCGCCCACCCGGCAAAGCGCCGAAGCCTCGCTGGCTTGTGCTCTGGCGCTGTGCGGCTGGCTGACCGGGCGCACCCTGCAACCGCGCAAAGTCATGTTGCAGGGTGAGCCTCGGGTGGACCTGGCCCCTTACAAACAGGCGTTCCATGCCCCGCTGGAGTTCAATGCGGTGTACGACGCGCTGATCTTCGAACGTGCCGACATGGACGCACCGCTGCCCACGGCCAATGAAGCCATGGCGCTGCTGCATGATCGGTTTGCCGGTGAATACCTGGCGCGTTTCTCCGAAAGTCGTGTGACCCACAGGGCTCGCCAGGTGTTGTGCCGCCTGTTGCCCCAGGGCGAACCCAAGCGCGAAGTGGTGGCCCAGACCCTGCACCTGTCCCAGCGTACCTTGCAGCGGCGTTTGCAGGAGGAGGGCACCAGTTTTCAGACCCTGCTCGACGACACCCGCCGCGAACTGGCCGAGCAATACCTGGCGCAGCCGAGCATGACCCTGCTGGAAATTGCCTATCTGTTGGGGTTTGCCGACCCCAGTAACTTCTTCCGCGCGTTTCGCCGCTGGTTCGATGCCACGCCCGGCGAATACCGGGCGCGGTTGCAGGAGACATCGACGGTCAGTGACGCCAGAACGCCGGGATGCACAGAACAAAGACTGTGATGATTTCCAGCCGGCCCAGCAACATGCCCAGCGACAGAATCCACTTGGCCGCATCCGGCAGGCTGGCGAAGTTGCCGGCCGGGCCGATGGTTTCGCCCAGGCCCGGGCCGACGCCGGACACGGTACTGGCGGCGCCGGTGAGTGCGGTCATCCAGTCCAGACCCAGCAGCGACAAGGCCAGGGCGATGGCGCAGATGGTGATGGCAAAGAAAAACGAAAAGGTCAGGATCGAACGCACGATCTCTTCGTCGAGACGATGACCGTTGTACTTCTGCTTGATCACCGCGCGGGGGTGAATCAACTGGTTCAAGTTGGCCTTGAGCAGGATATAGGCGACCTGGAAGCGGAAAATCTTGATGCCCCCCGCGGTGGAGCCGGAACAGCCACCGATAAAGCCCAGGTAGAAGAACAGCATCAGCGAGAAGTTGCCCCAGAGGCTGTAGTCCCCCAGCGCAAAACCGGTGGTGGTGACCACCGAGGTCACGTTCAGCGCCACGTGGCGCAGGGCCTCCAGCCAATGCAGGTTGGTGGTCCACCAGTACCAGGTGCCGAGCACCAGCCAGGTCACCACCAGCAGCCCGAGCAGGCCCTGCACTTGTTGGTCCTTGATCAGTGCCTTGCGGTTGCCGCGCAAGGTGGCGACGTACAGGGTGAACGGCAGGCTGCCGAGGATCATCACCACCACCGCCACCCAGTGCACCGCCGGTTGTTTCCAGTGGGCCAGGGATTCGTCGGAGGTGGAGAACCCACCGGTGGAAATCGCCGACATCGCGTGGTTGATCGCGTCGAACAGGCCCATGCCGGCCCACCAGAACGCCAGGCTGCCGAGGATGGTAATCCCCACATACGCCGCCACGATCAAGCGCGCCACCATGTGCGAGCGCGGCATGACCTTTTCCGAGCGGTCCGAGGACTCGGTCTGGAACAGGCGCATGCCACCGATACGCAGCAGCGGCAGGATCGCCACCGCCATGCCGATAAAGCCGATACCGCCCAGCCAGTGCAGCAGCGAGCGCCACATCAGGATGCCCGGCGACATGCTGTCCAGCCCACTCAATACCGTGGAGCCGGTGGCGGTGATGCCGGACATGCTTTCGAAGAACGAGTCGGTGTAGCTGATGTGCTGGGTCAGCAGGAACGGCAGCGCGGCGAACACGCACACCACCAGCCAGCTGGTGACGGTGAGCAGGTACATGTCGCGCGGACGCAGGTGCACATGCTCGGGGCGACCGGGGATGACCAGGGCCAGGCCGGCGACAAAGGTGATCATGCTGGCCCACAGGAACGAGGGCAGGTCGCTGGTGCGTTCGAAAATCACCAGGGTGGCCATGGGCACAACCATGGCGATCGCGAGGGTGATCAGGAAGATGCCGATGATGAAACCGATGATACGTAGGGTCGGCAACGCCATGAAGTTCGCTCGATAGAGGGCAGAGGCGCCATTCTACCTGGGGTGCAGGGCATGTAAACCGGCGTACTTGGGACGATCTGGAGCAAATGAGGGGTCGGTGCGACGATTCGACTTGCTCCCGATATAGGTGGTTCAGCAGATACTTCCTTCACTGACACACCGCTATGGGGGTATGAACCCTCCCACAGCGTTTTGTGGTGGTTATTGGGCCGTGAAAGGCAGGCATGAAAAAGGCGACCCGAAGGTCGCCTCATTCAACACAGCACCACTCAGAACTCGTGATCAGCGCTGTCCGGGTTCAGGTCGCTGATGCCCAGCTTGCCGGCCGCGGCTTCGATCGAGCCGGTCTGCTTGACCAGCGCCGCGATGGCGTCGCGCACGATCTGGTTGCCTGCCTCGTTACCGGCGGCGATCAATTGGTCGTAGTGCTCACCCTTGTTGGCGTGATCAACCATGACCTGGATCTTCGCCTCGGTGGCGGCCAGGTCGGCCTTCAACGCGGTATCAGCAGCCGGGTCGGCCTTGGCCACCAGGGACGACAGGCTGGCGCCGGTCATTTTGGTGCCGTCGACGCGGGTGTACTCGCCCAGGTAGACGTTGCGGATGCCCTTGGCGTCGTAGAAGTGCGAATTGTGAGTGTTGTCGCTGAAGCAGTCCTGCTCGTCTTCCGGCGAGTTGGCTTCCAGGGACACTTTCATACGCTCACCGGCCAGTTCGCCGAGGGAGAGGCTGCCCATGCCGAACAACATTTTGCGCAGGCCGTCGGTGGCAGGTTCTGCCTCGAGGGTGGCGCGATAGTTGTCTTCGACGTTGGGTTTCCAGTTGCCGACCATTTCTTCCAGGTCGCTGACCAGCAGTTGGGTCACGGCGCTCAGGTAGGCGCGACGACGCTCGTTGTGGCCGCCGGTGGCACCGCTACCGGTCAGGTAGTCCGATGCGGGACGCTTGCCTGCGCCGGGGCCGGTGCCGTTGAGGTCCTGGCCCCACAGCAGGAATTCAATGGCGTGGTAGCCGGTGGCGACGTTGGCTTCGGAACCGCCCAGCTCATTGAGGCTGGCGAGTTTTTCCGGGGTGATGACTTTCACGTCGATCTTGTCTTCGCCGATCTGGATCTGGGTGTTGGCGATGATGTTGGCGGTAGCGCCCGGGTTGCCCAGGGCATGCTCGTAGGATTTGTCGGTGTAGTCGATCAGGCCTTCGTCCAGCGGCCATGCGTTCACCTGGCCTTCCCAGTCGTCGATGATGGTGTTGCCGAAGCGGAATACTTCGCTCTGCAGGTACGGCACGCGGGCGGCAACCCAGGCGGCGCGGGCGGCTTTCAGGGTTTCGTCGTTCGGCTTGGCGAGGAACGCGTCGATCGCGGTCTGCAGGGTTTTCGCGGTGGATTCGGCGTCGCTGTACACCGCGAAGACCATGTCGGCGTAATGCGCGACCACGGCTTTGGCGGCGGTTTCGTCGACCTGGCCGGCAGGGGTGGCAGCCGCTGGAGCGGTAGTGCTGGCAGCCGGGGTCGGCGCCTGGTTGGCTGCGGGCTTGTCTTTACCTTCGCCGCAACCGGCGAGAGAAATGGCAATAGCCAGCAGACTGGCGGTGGCCAGGGGCATACGAATCATGGCGAACATCCTGCTTCGGTTGTTGATAGGACGCGCGGGGGGGCGCAAAAACTGCGACATAATGCGAAAGATTTGCATTTTGTGTAAAGGGTTATACGCGGGAAATATTAACTATCGTTTCGCCCTGTTACAGAATCATCGCGTTGTCCCGCTCGGCCTGCTTCAAAAAAGCCGCCAGCTCCCGAGCCTGCAAGGGTTTGCTGTAGTAGTAACCCTGACCTTCGTGGCAGCCTTCGGAGATGATGTAAGCCTCCTGTTCCGCGGTTTCCACGCCTTCGGCGATCACCTGCATGCCCAGGCTTTTGCCCAGTTGGATAATCGCTCGCACGATGGTTGCATCGTCGTCATCGTCCAGCAGGTCCTGGACGAAGCTCTTATCGATCTTGATCTTGTCCAGCGGCAGGCTTTTCAGATAGCTCAGCGACGAGTAACCGGTGCCGAAGTCATCGATGGCGATCAACGCCCCGGAACGGCGCAGGCTCAGCAGGTGCTGGGCGGCGGTGCTGATGTCTTCCATCAGGCCGGTCTCGGTGACTTCCAGCTCCAGGCTGCGCGGCGGCAGGCGGTAGATCTGCATCAGGTTGTTCACCACGCGGGGCAGCTCGGTGTGGTGCAACTGCACGGTAGACAGGTTGACCGCCATGCGCAGGCCGGTGAACCCCTGGTCGTGCCATTCGCGCAGCTGGCGGCAGGCCTGGTCCAGCACCCACTCACCGATGGGAATGATGGTGCCGTTCTGTTCGGCCAAGGGAATAAACAGGTCCGGCGGCACCAGCCCGTGTTCCGGATGTTGCCAGCGAATCAGCGCTTCCACGCCCACCACATGCTGGTCGCGGTAACTGATCTGCGGTTGGTACACCAGGTGAAACTGATCGCGGCTCAACGCCTCGCGCAGGTCTTTTTCCAATTCGCGGCGCCGGCGCATTTCGCTGTCGACGCTGGCGATATAGAACTGATAGCGGTTGCGCGAGCGGCTCTTGGCCAGGGTCATGGTCTGCTCGGCTTTTTGCAGCAGCTTCTCGGTGCTGTCGCCATCTTCGGGGAACAGGGTGATGCCGATGGTGGCACGCAGGCGGATCGGTTCCTGATCGAGGGCGAACTCCGCTTCCAGGTCGTCGAGGATACTTTGCGCGAGTTCGGCGGCTTCGTAGGGTTGGTCGATATTGGCCTGGACCAGGGCAAACTGATCGCCGCCCAGGCGTGCCAGGGCGCCGAGGCGGCCGCTGTGGGCGCGCAGGCGGTCGGCCAGGGCCAGCAGCAACTTGTCGCCGGCCTGGTAGGTGAATTGCTCGTTGACGCTTTTGAAGTCATCCAGCCCCACGCACAACACGGCCACACGGCGCTGCCGGCGGCCGGCGTCGATCAGGATCTTGTCCAGTTGCTCCTGCAGTTTCTGGCGGTTCGGCAGGCCGGTCAGGAAGTCGTACTGGGCCATGCGCAACAGGCTGCTTTCCGCTTCGTGACGTAAGTGAGTGTTGCGCTCGATGGATTCGAGCAATTGGTTGGCGGTGTTGATCCACAGCCCCAGTTCGTTGCGCTCATGACCCTTGAGCTGCGGAATCTTGTGTTCGCTGGGGCGGTCCGGATTGATTGAGGTCAGGTGTTCGATGATTCGCGACAGCGGTTTGGTCAGCAGCCAGTGGTAGACCAGGTACAGCACCAGGCCCAAGGCGAGCGCGCGCAGCACCCCGGAAATGAAGATGATCACCGAATTGACAATAAATCCCTGGCCATAGGTGGCGGTGTCGAGGGTAATGCTCAGGTCACCGTAATATTCGCTGTAGGGGCCTTTGCCGACCAGGCTGGTGGTAAACGTGCGTTCCTGGCCAAGAATCAGGTCGGTCAGCCAGCGGCTGGAGGATTGCTGCAGCGCCCGGCTTTTTTCCGCCAGCATGGTTTCGTTGGGGTGGCCGATGGAGGCCATGCGCACGGCATCGTCCTGGAACAGCCCTTCGATCACCTGCATGCCCATCTCGCGGTCCAGGCTGTAGACGGCCTGGGTCGAAGGGTCGCGAAACATGTCGAGGATGCGCTGGGCATCACCGGCCACGGTCTGGCGCGTCTTATAGGCATCAAACACGATCTGGGCCACGCTCAGCGCCACGCCCACGATCAATGCCGACAGCAGCACCACCCGTAGCAACTTCACCGACAAGCTGTGTTTGAGTTCCAGCTTCAAAGGGGCATTCCTTGTCTCACGCGGGTGGCCTTCAATATGCCATGAGTATTGGCAATCTGGTAAGGGCCGTCAAAGGGACATTGGAAGACGCGTGAAATGGTGTGAAACCAGGAACCAAGTCTTGGGAAATTGCCACATAGGCCACGAGAGGAATAAGCCTTTCGGTCAATTTCGGAGTTTGTATTTATGATCGCAGCAGGAGCAGCAACAGCCGGCATCGCAGCGCTGGCCCCCATCGTATTGCCGTTGGCGGCTCAAGTAGCGGGGATGGCGGCGGATACTGCAAAGCAAGTGCTGGACCGCGCGGTGAATTTTGCCGATAGCAACATGAGCCAGCAGAAGCAAATTCGCTTCTGATAGCCAAGGGTGGCAAAGAGAGCGCTCTCTGCCACCCTTTGTTCTACTGTTTGAACGTGATCATCAGCTTTTCAATTTTTGCGTCTTTGGCAAATTCAATGGATTTGCTTGGCTGCGTCTCTTCTTCAGTGCCTATCTTCTTTGCGACGGCATCCGCGAACGGTTGGATCAGCGGCGTCACCGCTTTGACAATATCGCCAACCACCGGGAGTGCCGTTTTTAACAGGTCGCCTACTACGGGAAGTGCTGCCATTGCGCCGATTGCCATTGTTATTTCTCCGACAGGTTAGAGAGATCATTTCGTCTCGATGACTACGTGGCAATACACAATGACGGGGTTCCTGCGCAGGCATGACAATTTATGACAGCACAAAAAAGCCCGGCAATCGCCGGGCTCTTTTTACTGCAAGCGTTGCTTAGGCAGTGAAGGTCTTGCCTTCGAACTGCTCAGCCACGAACTTCCAGTTGACCAGGTTCCAGAACGCTTCCACATACTTTGGACGCACGTTGCGGTAGTCGATGTAGTAGGCGTGTTCCCACACGTCGCAGGTCAGCAGCGGAGTGTCGCCGTTGGTCAGCGGGTTGCCGGCGCCGATGGTGCTGGCCAGGGCCAGGGAACCGTCAGCCTTTTTCACCAGCCAGCCCCAACCGGAACCGAAGGTGCCGACGGACGTCTTGGTGAACTCTTCCTTGAACTTGTCGAACGAACCGAACGCCGCGTTGATGGCTTCAGCCAGTGCGCCGGTAGGTTGGCCGCCGGCGTTTGGCGCCAGGCAGTTCCAGTAGAAAGTGTGGTTCCAGACCTGAGCGGCGTTGTTGAAGATGCCGCCCGAAGAGGATTTGACGATCTCTTCCAGGGTCTTGCCTTCGAACTCGGTGCCAGGCACCAGGTTGTTCAGGTTCACGACATAGGTGTTGTGGTGCTTGTCGTGGTGGTATTCCAAGGTTTCCTTGGAGATGTGCGGCTGCAGGGCATCGTGTGCGTAGGGCAGCGGCGGCAATTCGAAAGCCATGATGATTCTCCTAATCAGGTCAGTTGCGGTGAGCGCAAGGCCGATCACGGGCGGCCAAACAAGCGCCGGGGAGTTTGTACTCTTTGCGGCGCAGGGGCAGGATCATAGCACCGGGGGTGCGGCAAAACCACGCAACAACTGTGTGGGATAGAGGTTCCAGAGCCTTTTGGAATAAGTTCACGGCGCGCTTATTAATTGGTAGGCCACGCTGAACATCATCGCCGCCACCAACAGGTCCAGCAGGCGCCAGGTCGCCGGGCGTGCCAACCACGGTGCCAGCCATGCCGCGCCCACGGCCAGGGTCATGAACCACAGGAACGAAGCGCTGGCGGCGCCGGCCACGTAGGCGCCGGGGTCGGTTTGTTGCGCGCCCAGCGAACCAATCAGCAATACCGTGTCCAGGTACACGTGGGGGTTGAGCAAGGTGACCGCCAAGGCACTGAGCAGTACCGCGCGCAGGGAGCGCATCTTGATATTGGCGCCTTGATCCAGGCTCTGTGTCGAACAGGCTCGACGCAATGCCGACACGCCATACCACACCAGGAACGCAGCGCCGCCCCAGCGCGCCACGCCCAACAGGATCGGGCTGTGAGCCAGCACCGTGGCCAGGCCGAATACGCCTGCGGTGACCAGCAACGCGTCGCAAATCACACACAGCGCCGCCACGGGCAGGTGATGTTCACGGCGCAGACTCTGCGCCAGCACGAAGGCGTTTTGCGTGCCGATGGCCATGATCAGGCCGAGGGCCACCAGCAATCCGTTCATATAGCTTTGCCACATAGATAAGATCCTCTCAACGATGCTGGTCATTCTCATGGTTCAGGCTGTATAAGAAAAACAAATCTTGCTCATCGCTCATTAGGGAAACTGATGTTCGAGTATAAATTGCTCTCCGCCCTGGCGGCCGTGGTGGAACAGGCCGGCTTCGAGCGCGGCGCTCAAGTGCTGGGCATATCGCAGTCGGCAATTTCCCAACGCATCAAGTTGCTCGAAACGCGCATCGGCCAGTCGGTGCTGGTACGTGCCACGCCGCCGACGCCGACCGATATCGGCCGGCGCCTGCTCAACCATGTGCAACAGGTACGCTTGCTGGAGCGTGACCTGCAAAGCCAGGTGCCAGCACTGGACGAGGAGGGCATGCCCGAACGCCTGCGCATCGCCCTGAACGCGGACAGCCTCGCCACCTGGTGGGCCGAGGCGGTCAGCGATTTTTGCGCCGAGCAGCATTTGCTCCTCGACCTGGTCGTCGAGGACCAGACCGTAAGCCTCAAGCGCATGCGCGCCGGTGAAGTGGCGGCTTGCATTTGCGCCAGCGAACGTCCGGTTGCCGGTGCGCGCAGCCTGTTGCTCGGCGCCATGCGCTACCGGGCGCTGGCCAGCCCGGCCTTTATCGCCCGGCATTTCCCGCAAGGCGTGCGCGCCGATCAGTTGGCCCGCACACCGGCCCTGGTGTTTGGCCCGGACGATTTCCTGCAGCATCGCTATCTGGCCTCCCTTGGGGTGGACGGTGGTTTCGAACACCATTTATGCCCATCCTCCGAAGGCTTTATCCGCCTGACGGAAGCCGGCCTCGGCTGGGGGCTGGTGCCTGAATTGCAGGTGCGCGACCAACTGGAAAGAGGCGCGCTGGTGGAGTTACTGCCAGATAAGCCCATCGACGTGCCGTTGTACTGGCATCATTGGCGCAGTGGCGGGCAACTGTTGGGCGTGTTGACCGACCATCTGGCTCAGGCGTGTGGTCAATGGTTGGTGCCGTTGGACTGATGGCGTGCGTCAAGGCAACAGCGATGAAAAAACGAAAGAACACGGAGTAATACATGAAGATTCTGGTCACCGGCGCAAGCGGCTTCATCGGCGGACGCTTTGCGCGTTTCGCCCTGGAGCAGGGCCTGGATGTACGGGTCAACGGGCGCCGCGCCGAGGGTGTGGAGCACCTGGTACGGCGCGGTGCCGAGTTTATCCAGGGTGACCTGAATGATGCCGACCTGGTGCGCGACCTGTGCCGCGATGTCGAAGCGGTGGTGCACTGCGCCGGTGCCGTGGGGCTGTGGGGGCGTTATCAGGACTTTCATCAGGGCAATGTGCTGGTCACTGAAAACGTCGTCGAAGCCTGCCTCAAGCAACGCGTCGGGCGCCTGGTGCACCTGTCGTCGCCGTCGATCTACTTTGATGGCCGCGACCATCTGGGCCTGACCGAGGAGCAAGTGCCCAAGCGCTTCAAGCACCCCTATGCCGCCACCAAATACCTGGCGGAGCAGAAAGTCTTCGGCGCCCAGGAGTTCGGCCTGGAAGTATTGGCCCTGCGCCCGCGCTTTGTGACCGGGGCGGGGGACATGAGCATCTTTGCGCGCCTGCTGAAGATGCAGCGCAAGAACCGCCTGGCCATCGTGGGCGACGGCCTGAACAAAGTCGACTTCACCAGTATTCACAACCTCAATGAAGCGTTGCTCAGCAGCCTGCTGGCCCCCGGCTCGGCACTGGGCAGGGCCTACAACATCAGCAACGGCGCGCCGGTGCCGGTGTGGGATGTGGTGAACTACGTGATGCGCCAAATGGAGTTGCCCCAGGTCACTCGTTATCGCTCCTACGGCTTGTCCTACAGCGTGGCCGCATTGAACGAGGCGTTCTGTGCGATGTGGCCCGGGCGCCCGGAGCCTTCGTTGTCGCGCCTGGGCATGCAGGTCATGAACAAAAATTTCACCCTCGACATCAGCCGGGCCAGGCATTATCTGGACTACGAGCCCAAAGTCAGCCTGTGGACCGCCCTCGACGAATTCTGCGGCTGGTGGAAAGCCCAGGATCCCGGGCTCAAGTAAAGGTCACACCAGGCAACATATCGGGAACCGAATTCAGGGTTCCGGGTCGATCAGTGCGACGCGACTGCGGTTTATACTCCGCTCGCTCGGCTCTCCCGCCAGCCACCTCACCGATTCAGGGTTGATACATGCGTAACGATGCCAACGACGATTTCGACAACGTTCCCAGCCTGCGGGCCGACCTTGGGGATGACGATGATTTCGAACCTTCCCCGGCCACTTCGGTGCGTTCGCGAAACACGCCCGTGGTCAAGGTCAAGGGTGCCAGCACCGGCCCGCTGTGGGCGTTGATCGGTGCGCTGCTGATCGCCTTTGCCGGCCTGGCCTGGTGGAGCTTCCAGCAGATCTCGCTGATGGGCCAGCAGTTGGTCGCCACCCAGGAAAGCTTTGCGCGCATCAGCGAAGAAGCGGCGGGGCGCCTGCAGGATATTTCCGGCAGGGTGGTCGCCAGCCAGGCCAGTGTGAATAACGGCAGCGAGGCGCTCAAAGCGCAGATCAAGCAGCTCGAGAGCCAGTTGCAGGAACAGAGTAAGCAGCAGCTCGGCGTTGCCGGCCAGGCCACCGACCTGGACAAACGCCTGGCGCAAATGACCGCCAGTACTACCGAACTGTCGAGTGCCAATGCCAAGCTGCAAGGCCAGGTGCAAGCCCTGACCGACGCGGTAGCCACCCTCAAGGCGGCTCAAGGGGACGTCGGCAGGCGCGACAATGAGATCAAGGAACTGGCCGCCGACGTGGCCGCGCTGAAAAAGCAAGGCAACCCGAGCGCCGCCATTGCCCGTCTTGAACAGGACTTGGTGGTACTCAAAAGCGCGCAGGACGCCCAGCCGGCCAATAACGATGCGCCGACCAATAAAGAGTTCGATGTGTTCCGCATCCAGACCACGCGCAATATCACCACCTTGCAGAGCCAGGTGCAGAACCTGCAACAGCAGCTCAACACGCCGGCGAAGATCACCCCGCTTGGTCAATGATTAAAACCTAATGCCAGTCAGTTAAGGGACAGCACTGTATCTGTGGCGAGGGAGCTTGCTCCCGTTGGGCCGCGAAGCGGCCCCTCTCTTTGTTTACACAGAATGGGACTGCTGCGCAGTCCAACGGGAGCAAGCTCCCTCGCCACAGGTCACTTTTTACCTCTTCAAAGCCTTAACTGACTGGCAGGGCGAGTCCCCTCCCACTTTTTGAATTGGCGCCAAGTTAAATAATGCTCGCTGGTAGCATTGTCACCACTCGGTGACATTTCCCATCCCCTTCGTTACTTGCCCCGTTCACGCCCTTGTTTAGACTCCTGTCACCCCACAAAAAACAATAAGGGCCGCCCATGACCACGCAACCACTGCCTGCCAGCAGTTGGCTCAACGCACCTGCCCATCACGCCTGGCTCGCCGCCGAAGGCCAGCGCCTGCTGTCATTCGCCAAGGCCTCCCGCCTGCCGGACGGCTTTGGCAACCTCGACGACAAAGGCCAGCTCCCATCCGCTGCCCACGCAGAAACCATGAACACCGCGCGCATGACCCACAGCTTCGCCATGGCGCATGCCATGGGCTTGCCGGGGTATGCCGAGCTGGTTGAGCACGGAGTGGCGGCCCTCAGTGGACCTTTGCGCGACAGTGAGCATGGCGGCTGGTTCGCTGCGCCGCAGGCGGTGGATGGCAATACCGGCAAGGCTGCGTATCTGCATGCGTTTGTCGCCCTGGCCGCCAGCTCTGCGGTGGTGGCGGGTGCGCCGGGTGCGCAAACCCTGCTCAATGACGCCATTCACATCATCGACCAGTTTTTCTGGAGCGAGGAGGAGGGCGCCATGCTTGAGTCCTTTGCCCGCGACTGGAGCGGCCTGGAAGCCTATCGCGGCGCCAACAGCAACATGCACGCCACCGAAGCGTTTCTCGCCCTGGCCGATGTGACCGGTGATACGCGCTGGCTGGACCGCGCACTGCGCATCGTCGAGCGCGTGATCCGCACTCACGCGGCCGGCAACCAATTCATGGTGATCGAGCATTTCGACAGCCAATGGCAACCGCTGCTCGGTTACAACGAAGACAACCCCGCCGACGGTTTCCGCCCCTACGGCATCACCCCCGGCCACGGTTTCGAGTGGGCGCGGCTGGTCTTGCACCTGGAAGCCGCGCGCCTGCACGCCGGGCTGGTCACGCCGGATGGGTTGGTCGGCGACGCCAAGGGGCTGTTCGCCAGTGCCTGTGAGTTCGCCTGGAATGTGGACGGCGCCCCCGGCATCGTCTACACGCTGGACTGGCAGCATCAGCCGGTGGTGCGCGAGCGCCTGCACTGGACTCACGCCGAAGCCAGTGCCGCGGCCCAGGCCCTGCTCAAGCGTACCGGTGAGGCTCACTACGAAACCTGGTACCGGCGGTTCTGGGAATTTTGCGACACCCATTTCATCGACCGCCGCCACGGCAGCTGGCACCACGAACTCAGCCCGCACAACCAGCCCAGCAGCACCATCTGGGGTGGCAAGCCGGACCTGTACCATGCCTGGCAAGCGGTAGTGCTGCCTGCACTGCCCTTGGCGCCGAGCATGGCCAGTGCTTTAGGCGCTGGGCGCTATGTCACCAAGTGGTGACATTTGTGCATCCCTTTGTTACCTGCGCTCAAAAAAACCATGTTTAAACTCCGTGCAGCGCAAGCTCCAGACTTGCATGCATAACAACAAGAAAAGGTATTCAGATGAACGCGATTAATCGCCTCGCCGTAGCTATTTCCGTTGCCTCGTTGTTTCCTCTCAGTGCATTTGCCGCCGACTCCAAAGGGACGGTTGAAGTTGTGCATTGGTGGACCTCGGGCGGCGAAAAAGCGGCTGTAGATGTCCTGAAGGCCCAAGTCGAGAAAGACGGCTTCACCTGGAAAGACGGTGCCGTCGCCGGTGGCGGTGGCGCCACGGCCATGACCGTGCTCAAAAGCCGCGCGGTCGCCGGCAACCCGCCAGGCGTTGCCCAGATCAAAGGCCCCGACATCCAGGAATGGGCGTCCACAGGCCTGCTCGACACCGACGTCCTCAAAGACGTGGCCAAAGAAGAAAAGTGGGACTCCCTGCTCGACAAGAAAGTCTCCGACACTGTGAAGTACGACGGTGACTACGTCGCCGTACCGGTCAACATTCACCGTGTGAACTGGCTGTGGATCAACCCGCAAGTCTTCAAGAAAGCCGGCATCACCAAGAACCCCACCACTCTCGAAGAATTCTACGCCGCCGGCGACAAGCTCAAGGCCGCGGGCTTCATCCCGCTCGCCCATGGTGGCCAGCCTTGGCAGGACAGCACCGTATTCGAAGCGGTGGTTCTGTCGGTGATGGGCGCTGATGGCTACAAGAAAGCCCTGGTCGACCTGGATAACGCTGCGCTGACCGGCCCGGAAATGGTCAAGTCGCTGACTGAGCTGAAGAAAGTCGCGACCTACATGGACGTCGACGGCAAAGGTCAGGACTGGAACCTGGAAGCGGGCAAGGTCATCAACGGCAAGGCCGGCATGCAGATCATGGGTGACTGGGCCAAGTCCGAATGGACCGCCGCCAAGAAAGTCGCCGGCAAGGACTACGAGTGCGTAGCCTTCCCAGGCACCGACAAAGCCTTCACCTACAACATCGACTCCCTGGCGGTGTTCAAGCAGAAAGACAAAGGCACTGCTGCTGGTCAGCAGGACATCGCCAAAGTCGTCCTGGGTGAAAACTTCCAGAAGGTGTTCAGCATCAACAAGGGTTCGATCCCTGTGCGCAACGACATGCTGAACAAAATGGACTCGTATGGCTTCGACTCCTGCGCCCAGACCGCTGCCAAGGACTTCCTGGCTGACGCCAAGACCGGCGGCCTGCAGCCAAGCATGGCGCACAACATGGCCACCACCCTGGCCGTGCAAGGTGCGTTCTTTGACGTCGTGACCAACTACATCAATGACCCGAAAGCCGACCCGGCCGACACCGCCAAGAAACTTGGCGCTGCGATCAAGTCTGCCAAGTAACACCCTATGTAGGAACCCGATTGCTGTGGCGAGGGAGCTTGCTCCCGCAGGGGTGCGTAGCGCCCCCAAAGGCGGCGCTGCCGCGCAGCCGAACGGGAGCAAGCTCCCTCGCCACAAAAAGCGGGTTCCTACAGGCTGTAGTCCTTTTTCCTTGTATTGGATTTCCCCATGAGTTCTGTTGCTGTGTTCAGCAAAGCCTCGCCGTTCGATGCACTGCAGCGCTGGCTACCCAAACTGGTGCTGGCGCCCAGCATGTTCATCGTGTTGGTGGGCTTCTACGGCTACATCCTGTGGACGTTTGTGCTGTCGTTCACCACGTCCACCTTCCTGCCCAGTTACAAATGGGCGGGCCTTGCGCAATACGAGCGGTTGTTCGACAACGATCGCTGGTGGGTAGCGAGCAAGAACCTGGCGCTGTTTGGCGGCATGTTCATCGGCATCACCTTGGTGATCGGCGTGACGCTGGCGATTTTCCTCGACCAGAAAATCCGTCGCGAAGGCTTTATCCGCACCATCTACCTGTACCCGATGGCGCTCTCGATGATCGTCACCGGTACCGCCTGGAAATGGCTGCTCAACCCGGGCATGGGCCTGGACAAACTCCTGCGTGACTGGGGCTGGGAAGGTTTCCGCCTGGACTGGCTGATCGATCCGGACCGCGTCGTTTACTGCCTGGTGATCGCTGCTGTCTGGCAAGCCTCGGGCTTTATCATGGCGATGTTCCTCGCCGGCCTGCGCGGTGTTGACCAATCGATCATCCGTGCGGCCCAGATCGATGGCGCGAGCCTGCCGCGCATCTACTGGAGCGTGGTGCTGCCCAGCCTGCGTCCGGTGTTCTTCAGTGCGGTGATGATCCTGGCGCACATTGCGATCAAGAGCTTCGACCTGGTGGCGGCGATGACCGCCGGTGGCCCGGGCTACTCGTCCGACCTGCCTGCAATGTTCATGTACTCGTTCACCTTCAGCCGTGGCCAGATGGGCATGGGTTCGGCCAGTGCAATCCTGATGCTCGGTGCGATCCTCGCGATCATCGTGCCTTACCTCTACTCCGAGCTGAGGACCAAACGTAATGACTAGTCTCGCCTCCAAACCCGCCATCAGCCTGAGTCGCATCGCGATCTACGCGGTGCTGATTCTCGCGGTGCTGCTGTACCTGGTGCCGCTGGTGGTGATGTTGCTCACCAGCTTCAAGACCCCGGAAGACATCACCACCGGCAACCTGCTGAGCTGGCCGACCGTAGTCACCGGCATTGGCTGGATCAAGGCCTGGGATACGGTGGATGGTTACTTCTGGAACTCGATCAAGATCACCGTTCCGGCCGTGCTCATCTCCACCGCCATCGGTGCGCTGAATGGCTACGTGCTGTCGTTCTGGCGCTTCCGCGGTTCGCAGTTGTTCTTCGGCTTGCTGCTGTTCGGCTGCTTCCTGCCGTTCCAGACCGTACTGCTGCCGGCGTCGTTCACCCTCGGCAAGATGGGCCTGGCCAGCACCACCACGGGCCTGGTGTTTGTGCACGTCGTCTACGGCCTGGCGTTTACCACGCTGTTCTTCCGTAACTACTACGTGAGCATCCCGGATGCGCTGATCAAGGCGGCACGCCTGGACGGTGCGGGTTTCTTCACCATCTTCCGTCAGATCATTCTGCCGATGTCGACCCCGATCATCATGGTCTGCCTGATCTGGCAGTTCACTCAAATCTGGAACGACTTCCTCTTCGGCGTGGTGTTCTCCAGCGGCGACTCCCAGCCCATCACGGTGGCGCTGAACAACCTGGTCAATACCAGCACCGGGGCCAAGGAATATAACGTGGATATGGCGGCGGCGATGATCGCCGGGCTGCCGACCCTGCTGGTCTATGTGATCGCAGGCAAGTATTTCGTGCGCGGCCTCACGGCCGGCGCGGTCAAGGGGTAATCATGGCTACGCTTGAACTTCGCAATGTAAACAAGACCTATGGCGCCGGCCTGCCCGACACCTTGAAGAACATCGAACTGTCGATCAAGGAAGGCGAATTCCTGATCCTGGTCGGCCCGTCGGGCTGTGGTAAATCCACGCTGATGAACTGCATCGCCGGCCTGGAAACCATCACCGGCGGCGCGATCATGATCGGTGATCAGGACGTGAGCGGCATGAGCCCCAAGGATCGCGACATCGCCATGGTGTTCCAGTCCTACGCGCTGTACCCGACCATGAGCGTGCGCGAGAACATCGAATTCGGTCTCAAGATCCGCAAGATGCCCCAGGCCGACATCGACGCTGAAGTGGCGCGCGTGGCCAAGCTGCTGCAGATCGAGCACCTGCTCAATCGCAAGCCGGGCCAGCTCTCTGGTGGTCAGCAACAGCGTGTGGCCATGGGCCGTGCGCTGGCGCGTCGCCCGAAGATCTACCTGTTCGACGAACCGCTGTCCAACCTCGACGCCAAGCTGCGCGTCGAGATGCGCACCGAAATGAAACTGATGCACCAGCGCCTCAAGACCACCACCGTCTACGTGACCCACGACCAGATCGAGGCGATGACCCTGGGCGACAAAGTGGCGGTGATGAAGGACGGCATCATCCAACAATTCGGCACGCCGAAAGAAATTTACAACGACCCTGCTAACCTATTTGTGGCAAGCTTTATCGGTTCACCACCCATGAACTTCGTTCCCATGCGCCTAAAACGCAAAGACGGTCATTTGGTTGCGCTGCTCGACAGCGGCCAGGCCCGTTGCGAATTGCCGCTGAGCATGAACGACACGGGCCTGGAAGACCGCGATGTGATCCTGGGCCTGCGCCCGGAGCAAATCGTGCTGGCGACGGGTGAAGGCAATGGGTCGTCGAGCATTCGTGCCGAAGTCCAGGTCACCGAGCCCACCGGCCCGGACACCCTGGTGTTCGTGCAGCTCAATGACACCAAGGTGTGCTGCCGTCTTGCACCGGACGTAGCACCCCAAGTGGGGGAGACGCTGACCCTGCAATTCGACCCGGCCAAGGTCTTGTTGTTCGACGCCAACACCGGCGAGCGCCTGGGCACCGCTTCTTCATTGCCCGCACAGGGGCATGCCGACAATGTGGCCCAATTCAAGGGTCGCTGAAGCAGGTAACGTGTTGTTTTAATTGAAAAAAATGTAACCCGCGTTAGATAAAAACAGTTTAATAACAATAAAGACGAGGATGTAGGGATGAAAAAGCAACACAACAACACCCGGCTGATCTGCCAATTGTCAGCGGCAGCAGCCCTGGTATTGTCCGCCAATGCGATGGCGGCCGATGCATTCAGCGCCGATTCCAAGTGGATGACCGGCGATTGGGGCGGCGAACGTACCAAGCTGATCGAGCAAGGTATCGACATCAAGGCTGACTACGTAGGGGAGATGGGCTACAACGCCCACGGCGGTTATAACGACGACAAGACCGGTCGCTATTCCGACCAGTTCGGTCTGGGCGTGGCACTGGACCTGCAAAAACTGTGGGGCTGGGATAACACCCAGGCCAAGATCCAGTTCACCAACCGTAATGGCCAGAACATCTCCAACGACCGCATTGGCGACCCGCGTGCCGGCACGCTGAGTTCGTCCATGGAAGTCTACGGTCGTGGCCACATGGTGCGTCTGACCCAGTTCTGGATCCAGCACCAGATGTTCGACAACAAGCTGGATGTGAAGCTCGGTTACTTCGGTGAAGGCGAAGACTTCAACACCTTCCCATGCGACTTCCAGAACCTGTCGTTCTGCGGCTCGCAGGTCGGCAACTACGTGAACACCTGGTACAACTGGCCGGTCAGCCAGGCGGCGATCCGCGTGAAGTACAACATCACGCCAGAGCTGTATGCGCAAATCGGTGCCTACAACCAGAACCCATCGCAGCTGGAACACGGCAACGGCTTCAAGCTCAGCGGCAGCGGCACCAAGGGCACCGTGATTCCGGTGGAATTGGTCTGGTCGCCGAAGGTTAATAACCTGCCGGGCGAATACCGTGTGGGTTACTACAAGAGCGCGGCCGATGCTCCGGATGTACGTGAAGACGTCAACGGCGGCAATGCTGTCCTCACTGGCGCGGACTTCCGTACCCGCAGCAGCAAGAAAGGCTACTGGTTTGTCGCCCAACAGCAACTCACCACGCACAACGGCGACGCTTCCCGTGGTCTGAACATCGCGGCCAACGCGACCTTCCACGACAAGGAAACCAACCTGGTCGACAACTATCAGTCGCTCATGCTGGTGTACAAAGGCCCATTCGATGCGCGTCCAAAAGACGACGTCGGTATTGGTGCCGCGCGCCTGCACGTCAACAATGACGTGAAGAAAAACGCGGAACTGCTCAATGCCGCCAACGGCGTCAGCGACTACGACAACCCGTTGTACACGCCGATCCGCGAAACCGAATACAACTTCGAAATCAACTACGGCTTCCACGTTACCAACTGGCTGACCGTGCGTCCCAACCTGCAATACGTCGTGCAACCTGGCGGCGTGGATAAAGTCGACAACGCGTTGGTGGCTGGCCTGAAAATCCAGTCTACGTTCTAACGCTGTTGCGATAAGCTCCTTCTCTCTGTGCGCATTTTGCGGGTAGCCATGGCTATCCGCTTTTTTTTGGGTGGCACTGTGAAGATATTCAGGACCGTGGCACATGCATGAGCAACCGCTGCAACGTTTTTTCAGATCCCTGCGTGAACGTCCGGTGTTCGCCTGGGAGCGCTTTCAGCTGCGCGATGTGTTGGTGATCGACCACCCGCTGTGCCAGGCGGTGTTCAGTCGCCAGGGCGCACAACTGCTGCATTTTCAGCCCCGTGACCAGAAACCCTGGTTGTGGTGCGCGGCCAAGTGGCCGCAGGTCGGCGCCATTCGGGGCGGCGTGCCGGTGTGCTGGCCGTGGTATGGCCGTCACCCGAGCGAAAACGCATGGCCCTCCCATGGCTGGGCGCGGTTGATCGATTGGAAACTGCTCGACAGCAGCACCGACGACGACGGCGTGCGCCTGCATTGGCAATTGCAGCTGTGCGACTGGCAGGTCGACCTGCACGCGCACCTGGGCGAAACCCTGGAGCTGCGCCTGAGCACCGAGCATCAGGACGAGTTGCCGTGCCAGTTGAGCCATGCGTTGCACGCTTACTGGCGTATTGGTCACGTCGACGAGATAGCGCTGTCTGGGCTCGACGGTGCGCAAGGTTACGACCAGCTCAATCGCCAGGCTTGCCAGCAGGAAGGCGAATTGCGGGTGGAGGGTGGGTGCCAGCGAGTCTTCAGGCACGAGGGCGAGTTGCAGCTCAAGGATCACGCCTGGCAGCGCGAACTGTGCATCGACACCGGTGACAGCGCCAACACCGTGGTGTGGCACCCGGGCAGTCGGCCGCTATTGGGCGTGAGTTTCAACGAGGCGTCGGGGTTTGTGTGTGTGGAGTCGGCGATGGCCGGGGCCAGTTTGGCGCCGGGAGAGAGGGCACACCTGAGTCTACAGGCTAGAGCGGGGGCTTAGCGGTGTGGCTGATGGCCCCCGAAGAGGCCAGTGAAGCCAACGCACATACCGGCTTAGTTGAACTCATCCCCCACAGGATATCGGCTGTCATTCAGACTCTCTTTGATCTTGCGCAAATGCGGCTGGAAATCCACCCCGCGACGCAAGGTCATGCCGGTCGCCAGCACGTCCAGCACCGTCAATTGGATGATCCGCGAGGTCATCGGCATGTAGATATCGGTGTCTTCCGGCAGTGGAATGTTCAGGCTCACCGTACTGGCCTTGGCCAGCGGCGAGTTCTCGGCGGTTACGCCCAACACGGACGCACCGTTTTCGCGGGCGATACGCGCCACTTCCACCAGTTCACGGGTACGCCCGGTGTAGGAAATAATCACGAACAGCTCGCCGGTATGCGCGACCGACGCGATCATGCGCTGCATCAGCACGTCGGCATGCGCGGTGACCGCCAGGTTGAAACGGAAGAACTTGTGCAGCGCATCCATGGCCACCGGTGCCGAAGCGCCGAGGCCGAAAAAGTGGATCTGCCGCGCCTGGATCAACAGATCCACGGCCTTGCTGATAAGGGCTGGGTCCAGCGCCTGGCAGGCACTGTCCAGGGACGCGATGGCGCTGCCAAAGATCTTCTGGGTGTAGGCCTCGGGATTATCATCGGCTTCCACGGCGCGGCTGACATACGCGGCACCACTGGCCAGGCTTTGCGCCAGTTGTAATTTGAGTTCAGGGTAACCGCTGACGCCGAACGAACGGCAGAAACGGTTGACCGTCGGTTCACTGACCGAAGCGGCTTGGGCGAGGGCGGCGATAGAGAAGCGGGTCGCCTGCTGCGGGTTGAGCAGGATGACCTCGGCGACTTTTTTCTCGGCCTTATTCAATTCTTCGAGGCGGTTCCGGATCTGTTCCAGAAGATTTCGCACGCGGTCCATTCAGTCTTTCCTTCGGGCGACGATGCAAATAAAAGGCGGCAGCCAATCGACGAGTGGCTTTTCGCGGTGGCCTATCCTACTGAGGGTAGCTGAACACCACCACTCGGAATGCGTATTTCGGGAAAATGTTGTGGTTATTACTACATTTTTCCTTGAGTGATGCCTTGAAAAAAGGTATTTGTAGCTTAACTTGATAAAAGAACAAACATCATGCCTTTGATAACCGTAGAACCCTGCACCTTTGCCCTGTTTGGCGCCTTGGGTGATCTGGCGCTGCGCAAGTTATTTCCTGCCCTCTATCAACTCGATGGCGCCGGGCTGCTGCACGAGGATACGCGCATCCTGGCCCTGGCCCGTGAAGCCGGCTCCGAACAGCAGCACCTGGCCCATATCGAAAAAGAACTGCGCAAATACGTCGGCAAGGAACTGGAAGAGACCATCGTCCAGCGTTTCCTCGCGCGACTGACCTATGTGCATGTCGACTTCATGAAGGCCGATGACTACGTGGCCCTGGCTGAAAAAGCCGGCACCGAGCAACGCCTGATCGCCTACTTTGCCACCCCGGCGGCGGTGTACGGCGCGATCTGCGAGAACCTGTCCAAGGTCGGCCTGGCGGAAAACACCCGTGTGGTGCTGGAAAAACCCATCGGTTCGGACCTGGAGTCCTCGCGCAAGGTCAACGACGCCGTGGCGCAGTTCTTCCCGGAGAACCGCACCTACCGCATCGACCACTACCTGGGCAAAGAGACCGTCCAGAACCTGATCGCGCTGCGTTTCGCCAACAGCCTGTTCGAAACCCAGTGGAACCAGAACTACATTTCCCACGTGGAAATCACCGTGGCCGAGCAGGTCGGTATCGAAGGCCGTTGGGGCTACTTCGACAAGGCCGGTCAGCTGCGGGACATGATCCAGAACCACCTGCTGCAGCTGCTTTGCCTGATCGCCATGGACCCGCCGGCCGACTTGTCCGCCGACAGCATCCGGGACGAGAAGGTTAAGGTGCTCAAGGCCCTGGCGCCCATCAGCCCGGACGGCCTGACCACCCAGGTTGTACGCGGCCAGTACATCGCCGGCTACAGCGCCGGCAAACCGGTGCCGGGTTACCTGGAAGAAGAGAATTCCAATACCCAGAGCGATACCGAAACCTTCGTCGCGCTGCGTGCCGATATCCGTAACTGGCGTTGGGCCGGGGTGCCGTTTTACCTGCGCACCGGCAAGCGCATGCCGCAAAAGCTGTCGCAGATCGTCATCCATTTCAAGGAACCGTCCCACTACATTTTCGCCCCCGAGCAGCGCTTGCAGATCAGCAACAAACTGATCATCCGCCTGCAGCCGGACGAAGGGATTTCCCTGCGTGTGATGACCAAGGAGCAGGGCCTGGACAAGGGCATGCAACTGCGCAGCGGCCCGCTGCAACTGAATTTTTCCGACACCTATCGCAGCGCACGCATCCCCGATGCCTACGAGCGTTTGTTGTTGGAAGTGATGCGCGGCAATCAGAACCTGTTTGTTCGCAAAGATGAAATCGAAGCCGCGTGGAAGTGGTGTGACCAGTTGATCGCCGGGTGGAAGAAATCCGGTGATGCGCCCAAGCCGTATGCGGCGGGGTCCTGGGGGCCGATGAGCTCCATTGCACTGATCACGCGGGATGGGAGGTCGTGGTATGGCGATATCTGAATTGAAACTGCCTCAGGGCGTGACTGCCCATGAGTACCGTTCGCCGGTGCTGCTGGCAGAGGGCCTGGCCAATGACGTGGCCGAGCAGCTGCGCGGTGCCATCAGTGCCCGTGGCGAGGCGACCCTGGTGGTGTCCGGTGGCCGCAGCCCCGTGGCGTTTTTCCAGCACCTGGCCAAGCAAGGCCTGGACTGGTCCAAGGTCATCGTTACCCTGGCCGATGAACGCTGGGTGCCGGTGGAGCACGCCGACAGCAATGCCGGCTTGTTGAAGCAGCACCTGTTGCAGGGCCCTGCTGCCAAGGCCCGATTTCTGAGCCTGTACAGCGCGACGCCAACCCTTGAAGACGCCGCCGAGCAGGCCGATCGCCTGCTGGCCGAACTGCCGGCCATTGATGTGCTGGTGCTGGGCATGGGCGATGACGGTCACACCGCCTCGCTGTTTCCCAACAGTCCCAATCTCGCCGAAGCACTGAAGGCCGACGGTACCCGCCGTTGCTGGCCGATGCTCGCGCCGACCGTGCCGCACCAGCGCCTGACCATGAGTCGCGCCTTGCTGGCCACGGCCAATTACACCGTGCTGTCGATTTCCGGCAGTTCGAAGTTGACGACCTTGAGCGCCGCCCTGGCCAGTGACGACGTTGCTGCCATGCCGATTCGCGCGTTTTTGCAACCTACATTAGAGATTTACTGGTGCCCATGAGCCAAGGATCAGCCGCTATGAAAAGCCCTCAACCCACCGTGTCCATGGCGGACAAAGTTGCCCTGATCGACAGCCTCTGCGCCAAGGCGCGGATCCTGCCGGTGATCACCATCGCCCGTGAACAGGACATTCTGCCGCTGGCCGATGCCTTGGCAGCCGGTGGCTTGACCGCATTGGAAGTGACCCTGCGTTCCGAGTTCGGCCTCAAGGCCATCCAGGTATTGCGTGAGCAGCGCCCAGAACTCTGCACCGGTGCGGGCACCGTACTCGACCGTCACATGCTCGATGCGGCTGAAGTGGCGGGCTCGCAATTTATCGTCACCCCAGGCATCACCCGCGATCTGCTGGAAGCCTCGGTGCACAGTCCTATCCCATTGCTGCCTGGCATCAGCAATGCCTCCGGCATCATGGAGGGCTATGCCCTGGGTTACCGCCGCTTCAAGCTGTTCCCGGCCGAAGTCAGCGGCGGCGTGGCGGCCCTCAAGGCGCTGGGCGGCCCGTTCGGCGAAGTGAAGTTCTGCCCGACCGGCGGCGTCGGTCCGGCCAACATCAAAAGCTACATGGCGTTGAAAAATGTCATGTGCGTGGGCGGTAGCTGGATGCTTGATCCGGAGTGGATCAAGAACGGCGACTGGGCCCGCATTCAGGAAGTCACCGCACAGGCGTTGGCGCTGCTGGATTGATCTGATCTACCGAATCGTTGTTGCTGTGCTTAACGGCATTTTTGCGGTGCACTTGGTCGGTGTACCGCTTTTTTTTGCCTGTAGAAAAATCGAGAGCGCCCCATTTTCAGTGTGTGTTCAACTGGGTAATGGCGGCGACCAGCAGATTCATGTCCGCCGCAGACGTCACCAACCCCGGCGTCACCCGAATGCAGGTACCAAACGCCGCCCCCGTGCGCGTCGTGGCAAACAGGTCGTATTCCTTGAGCAACCGATCCACCATGACTTGCTGATCGCGCCCAGTGAACTTGAACGCGGTAAGCGCGCAGTACAACCGCGGATCATCCGACGTCAGCACTTCAATCCCTTCCAGTGGCCGCACCTGCCTCACCCACAAATCCCGCAGGTAATTGACCCGCGCGCCTTTGGCCGCCGCGCCACCCAATGCCCGGTGTTCTTCAAACACCAGCGGCAGGGTCATCAGCGCCGGAAAGTTCGGCGTGCTGTAGGACGTACGTGCGCGTACATCGGTGGCGGGGTAGTGGAACTCGCCCATGTCCGGGTCGATGTCCTTCAGGCGTTCGGGGGCGATATAAAGAAAGCCCAGCGTCAGCGGCGCGCCAATCCATTTGTGCAGGTTGAAGCCCGCGAACTGGATACCCAGCTCCGCCAGGTTGAACTCGAGTTGGCCCAGGGCATGGGCGCCGTCGAGGATCACGTCGATGCCATGCTCCCGCGCGGCCTCGGCAATCGCCGCAACGGGCATTACCAGGCCGGTGCGGTGGGTGACATGGGTCAGCGCCATGAGCTTTAAGCGTGGATGTTGTATGAACGTATCGCGATAGGTCTGTACCAGGCTGTCGAAACTGGCCGGATGCGTGTGGGAAATCTCGATTATGTCCACGCCGCGAACACCGGCCAGCCAGCGCATGGCGCCCTTGACCGTGTCGTATTCCAGGTCGCTGATCAGCACCTGATCACCCGGTTGCAGGCGGTTGTAGTTGCGGATCAGCGATTGCAAGGCTTCGGTGGCGTTGCGGGTGAAAGCGAGCGCCTGCGGCTCGACGTCGATCAAGGCGGCCAGTTGGCGGCGGATCTCGTCGTTTTCGCCTCGCTCAAAGCGCTGGCGCACATGCACCGCGTTACTGCGGTTGATAAACGCCACGTGTTCCAGGTATTGCGCCTGCACCGCACGGCTCATGCGGCCGAAGTAGCCGTTTTCCAGGTTGATCGGGCCTGGTTCCAAGTCATAGCGCCGAGCGATGGCCTGCCAGTGATGTTCGTTATCTGCGTTCCTTGGCATGGTGGGGCTCTTGGTCAATGGCGTGGGGCGGGTTTGCCGTGTTTCGCGCGCAGCGGTTCGAGTAATTCGGACAGGCCGTTGTGGTCGATTTCCTGCATCAATGCCAGTAAACCGCCCAGTTCACCGTGGGGGAAACCTTCACGAGCAAACCAGTTCAAGTAGGGGCCCGGCAAGTCGGCGATGATCCGGCCCTTGTACTTGCCGAAGGGCATTTGACGAGTGATCAGCAGTTCGAGTTTTTCGGGGTTCATAGGGCATCCGCTGCGTCAGTCGAGACCTTGGAAAATACAGGCATTCTGCATGAAGGCCAAATGACAGATCATGCAAATAACGAGCATACAGATGGTTCAATAATTCGTAACTTGTTGATTTTAAATGTTTAAATTGTTTTTAAAAACCTGGCACGAGCGCTGCAATTACTAAGGCAAGCTGAAACAAAGCTTCTTTAAGTGACCTCTTCAACCTGCCAAAGGAATTGAAAAATGACTGACATCAACAAAGAATCGATCTCCGTGCTCAATGACCTGATCGAAACCAGCATCGACGGTCAAAAAGGTTTCAAGGAGTGTGCCGAAGACATCAAGCACCCAGAGCTCAAGGCCCTGTTTGCCAAGCGTTCCGCTGACTGCGCGACGGCCGCCGCCGAGCTGAAAACCGCCGTGCGTGCGCTGGGTGGTGATCCGGAAGATTCCGGCAGCGTAGCCGGTGCATTGCACCGTGGCTGGGTCGACGTGAAGTCGATGGTCACCGGTAAGGATGAAGAGGCTGTGCTCAACGAAGCCGAGCGTGGTGAAGATCATGCACTCAAGGCCTACCGTGAAGCGATCGAGAAGATCAACAAGCACAACCTGCTGGGCATTCGTGACCTGGTTGAGCGTCAGTACCACGGCGTACAGCGTAACCACGACCAGGTAAAAGCCCTGCGTAACCAGGCTCGCGCTCAGTCGTAAGTCTATGCGCTAAATGCTGTAAAAAATCTGCTGTAAAAAATGTGGGAGGGGCTTGCCGCCTCCCACATTTTTTTGTGTCGACCTTGAATCAGCCGATGCTGATTGGCGGCAGCTCGGTCAGGGTCACGACCTGCTGTTTGCGCGGCGCGAGGATCTCGGCTTCGCCATCCACCACCAGCTCATCGCGCTGGTTGAACACCCGCGTGGCGATGCGTACACGAAACTTCGGCAGCTTCTCGAGGATTTCCAGGCGCACGGTCAGGGTGTCGCCGATCTTGACCGGTTTCTGGAAGCTCATCTGCTGGCCGATATAGATAGTGCCCGGCCCAGGCAGCTCACAGGCTACGGCTGCGCTGATCAGGGCGCCGCTGAACATGCCATGGGCGATACGCTCCTTGAACATGGTCGCCTTGGCGTATTCAGCATCCAGGTGCACCGGGTTGTGGTCGCCGGACATGGCGGCGAACAGCTGGATATCGCGCTCTTCGACGGTCTTGCTGTAGCTGGCGGTCTGGCCGACTTCGAGGGCTTCGTACGGGGTGTTGGTTACCTGGGTCATCTAAAGGTGCATCCTGTGGCTAATCGGTAATTTAACTGGCTGATATTAAAGGTAAATTTATTCGCAGCGGGCCGGCCTGCGCAAGGTCAGGGCCTGATCGAGCCACGTCAGCACATCCGCGGTGACTTCATCGCGGTTGGTTTCGTTGAACACTTCGTGACGCGCCTGCGGGTAGATATTCAGTTGCAGGTGCTGACACCCGGCCTCACGCAACGCGTTGGCCAGACTGGTGAGACGTTTGCCCTCGCTCACCGGATCACATTCGCCGCCCATGACCAGAATCGGCAGGCCCGGATCGATCTGCGCGAGGTTGGACGCTTTGCTGATCTGCTGCAAGCCGCCGAGCAAGTCGACCCACAGCTGGTTGGTGCAGCGGAAACCGCACAGCGGGTCATTGATGTATTTGTCCACTTCCGCCGGGTCGCGGCTGAGCCAGTCGAACGCCGTACGGTTGGGCTTGAACGCTTTGTTGAATGAGCCGAACGACAGGTAATCGATCAGCGCGCTGCGGCCGCGTAGCCCCTGGCGCAAACGTTCGGCGCGGGCGATCACGCGTGCGGCGCGGTACAGCGCCACCGGCTGGAAATTCGAACCACTGAGAATCGCCCCATGCAGGCTGGCGCTGTGGTGCAGCAGGTAGGCCTGGGCGATGTAGCTGCCCATGCTGTGCCCCAGCAAAATGATCGGCAGCCCTGGGTGCTGCTGGCCAACGTGCTGATTGAGGCTGGCCAGGTCGCCCACCACTTTGTTCCAACCATCCTTTTCGGCGTATAACCCCAGCGTGCCTTCGTCGGCGGTGCGGCCGTGGCCGCGCTGGTCCAGCGCATAGACAGCGTAGCCGGCGGCACACAGGGCATCGGCCAGCCGCGCATAACGGCCGCTGTGCTCGGCCATGCCGTGGGACAGCATCAGCACGGCCCTGGCCGGACCCTCCGGCATCCAGTGGTTGACGTACAGGCGGCTGTGGTCATTCGCGGTCAGCCAGTGGGTGCTGTGGTTCATGGCGGTTCCTTGTTTCAAGGTCTGCTCGGTCTCGTAGCAGTGTATAGCGCATCCGCCGAAACGCGGGGTATCTGCCTACGCATCAGCAGCTAGATTCATACAATCAATGACAGGCCCGGCTGTATTTGCCTGTTTGGCCATAGCTGCTAACGTCCCCAAAGCTCCGCTTTTTATAAGTTATAAGCGGCCAGACACATTCAGGAACCGAGGACAAGAATAATGCAACCTGATTTCTGGAATGACAAACGCGCGGCGGGCGTTCCCAATGCCATCGACCTCTCGGCCTACAAGTCGGTGATCGAAGTGTTCGAGCGCTCCTGCAAGACCTTCGCCGACCGTCCGGCCTTCAGCAACATGGGTGTCACCCTCACGTACGCCGAGCTTGAGCGCCAGAGTGCGGCGTTCGCCGGTTACCTGCAGCAGCACACTGACCTCAAGCCCGGCGAGCGCATCGCGGTGCAGATGCCCAACGTGCTGCATTACCCGATCGCCGTATTCGGCGCCCTGCGCGCCGGACTGATCGCGGTCAACACCAACCCGCTGTACACACCGCGCGAGATGCGCCACCAATTCAAGGATGCCGGCGTGCGGGCGCTGGTCTACCTGAACCTGTTCGGTTCACGTGTGCAGGAGGTGTGCGCCGACACCGAGATCGACTACCTGATCGAAGCCAAGATGGGCGACTTTCTGCCAGCCGCCAAAGGCTGGCTGGTCAACACCGTGGTCGACAAGGTGAAGAAGATGGTCCCGGCCTATCACCTGCCACGCGCGGTGTCGTTCAAGCGTGCGCTGCGCATGGGAACGGGCCTGGGTATAACGCGCCATCCCGTGAGCCTGGATGACATCGCGGTGCTGCAATACACCGGCGGCACCACCGGCCTGGCCAAGGGCGCGATGCTCACCCATGGCAACCTGGTGGCGAACATGCAGCAGGTGCGCGCCTGCATGTCGCAGACCGGCGAGGACGGCCACCCGCTGATCAAGGAAGGGCAGGAGGTGATGATCGCGCCGCTGCCGCTGTACCACATCTATGCGTTCACGGCCAATTGCATGTGCATGATGGTGTCCGGAAACCACAACGTGCTCATCACCAACCCACGCGACATCGGCGGGTTTATCAAGGAGCTGAAAAAGTGGCGCTTTACCGGGCTGTTGGGGCTCAACACGCTGTTTGTGGCGTTGATGGACCACCCTGACTTCAAGAGCCTGGATTTCTCCCACCTCAAACTTACCAACTCCGGCGGCACCGCGCTGATCAAGGCCACGGCCGAGCGTTGGGAGCAACTGACCGGCTGTGCGATTGGCGAGGGCTATGGGCTGACGGAAACCTCACCGGTCGCCAGCACTAACCCTTATGGCAACAAATCGCGCTTGGGCACCGTGGGCATTCCGGTGCCGGCGACGGCGATGAAGGTGATTGATGACGCTGGCGTGGAGCTGCCCTTGGGCGAGCGCGGCGAACTGTGTATCAAGGGCCCGCAGGTCATGAAAGGTTACTGGCAGCAACCGGCCGCCACCGCCGAGGCCCTGGACGCCGAAGGTTGGCTCAAGACCGGCGACATTGCGGTGATCGACGACGATGGCTTTGTGCGCATTGTCGATCGCAAGAAAGACCTGATCATCGTCTCGGGTTTCAACGTGTACCCCAATGAAATCGAAGACGTGGTGATGGCTCATCCGGGCGTGGCCAACTGCGCCGTGATCGGCGTGCCGGACGAGCGTACCGGGGAGGCGGTGAAGCTGTTTGTGGTGGCGCGTGCCGAAGGCGTGAGCCTCGAGGAGTTGAAGAGCTACTGCAAGGCCAACTTCACGGGGTACAAGGTGCCCAAGCAGATTGTGCTGCGCGATTCGTTGCCGATGACGCCGGTAGGCAAGATTTTGCGCAGAGAGCTGCGCGACATCGCCTGAATTGAAAGAGGGTCAAAGTGTGGGAGGGGGCTTGCTCCCGATTGCTGAGTGTCAGCCACTGCTTCCAGTGACTGACCCACCGCCATCGGGGCAAGGCCCCTCCCACATTTGTTTTATGTTGTGCTGTAAGCCTTATTCCAGAGCCCCTCGCTGTGGGATTTTAGCTTTGTTTGAAGTGTGACCAAATATTGTAGGACAGTCATGATAGTGACTGTAGGGCCCTCGTTTGGCTCTAGTCGGCCCTTGGCAAAGCTGCTACTCTCGGCGCGCTTTGTGACGTCTCGGCCTGCTTGAAAGCGCCAGATTCACCTTAAAAAAACATACACCAATAATAATCGCATCAAATGCGATGATGAATTCGCGTCGCTGAGGAGTGGGCTTCCATGCACGAAGACTTTTGGAAGGATAAGTACCCCGCCGGGATTGCTGCAGACATCAATCCAGACGAGTATCCAAATATTCAGGCGGTACTGAAGCAGTCCTGCCAGCGCTTCGCCAACAAACCGGCTTTCAGCAACCTGGGCAAGACAATCACCTACGGTGAGTTGTACGAATTGTCCGGCGCCTTCGCCGCGTACCTGCAACAGCACACCGACTTGAAGCCCGGCGATCGAATCGCCGTGCAACTGCCCAACGTTCTGCAATACCCGGTCGCCGTGTTCGGTGCCATCCGTGCCGGCCTGATCGTGGTCAACACCAACCCGCTGTACACCGCGCGGGAAATGGAACATCAATTCAACGACTCCGGCGCCAAGGCGCTGGTTTGCCTGGCCAATATGGCCCACCTGGCGGAAAAGGTCGTACCCAAGACGTCCGTCAAGCACCTGATCGTCACCGAAGTCGCCGACCTGCTGCCGCCGCTCAAGCGCCTGCTGATCAACAGCGTCATCAAGTATGTGAAGAAAATGGTCCCGGCGTATCACTTGCCGCAGGCGATCAAGTTCAACGACGTGCTCGCCAAGGGCCATGGCCAACCGGTCAACGATGCCGGCCCCGCCAGCGGCGATGTGGCGGTGTTGCAATACACGGGCGGCACCACCGGCGTGGCCAAGGGCGCGATGCTCACCCACCGCAACCTTGTCGCCAACATGCTGCAATGCAAGGCGCTGATGGGCTCCAACCTCAATGAAGGCTGCGAAATCCTGATCACACCGCTGCCGCTGTACCACATCTACGCGTTCACCTTTCATTGCATGGCGATGATGCTGATCGGCAACCACAACATCCTGATCAGCAACCCGCGCGACCTGCCGGCGATGGTCAAGGAGCTGTCCAAATGGAAGTTCAGCGGTTTCGTCGGTCTCAACACCCTGTTTGTGGCGCTGTGCAACAACGAAGCCTTCCGCAAGCTGGACTTCTCCGCCCTAAAGGTCACCCTGTCCGGCGGCATGGCCCTGCAACTGGCGGCCGCCGAACGCTGGAAAGCCGTGACCGGCTGTGGCATCTGCGAAGGTTACGGCATGACCGAAACCAGTCCGGTGGCCACGGTGAACCCGATCCAGCATATCCAGCTCGGCACCATCGGCATTCCGGTGCCTTCGACCCTGTGCAAGGTCATCACCGATGACGGCGTCGAGCTGGCCCTGGGTGAAGTCGGCGAGCTGTGCGTCAAGGGCCCGCAGGTGATGAAGGGCTACTGGCAGCGCCAGGACGCCACCGACGAGATGCTCGACAGCGAAGGGTGGCTGAAAACCGGGGATATCGCGATCATTCAGCCGGACGGCTATATGCGCATTGTCGACCGCAAGAAGGACATGATCCTGGTCTCGGGCTTCAACGTGTATCCCAACGAGCTGGAAGACGTACTGGCGACCCTGCCGGGCGTACTGCAATGCGCGGCCATCGGCGTGCCGGACGAAAAATCCGGGGAGCACATCAAGATTTTCATCGTGGTCAAGCCGGGGGCCACCCTGACCAAGGACCAGGTGATGGAGCATATGCGCGCCAACGTCACCGGCTACAAGGTGCCCAAGGCCGTGGAGTTCCGCGATGCCCTGCCGACGACCAACGTGGGCAAGATCCTGCGGCGTGAGTTGCGCGATGAAGAACTGAAGAAACTCGGTCTTAAAAAGTAACGCAATACAAATGTGGGAGGGGCGGTGCGACGATTCGTTGCACCACCCCTCCCACATTTTTTTGTCCTGTGTTTTTACAGGGCAAACTGCGCGAAGTTCACACCCGCACCCGCCGGGCGCACATCTTTCAAGAACGAATCCTTGTCCGCGCTCAGCTCCAGAGTAATCTCCGGCTTGCGCTTGCCGGCATTACGCACCACCAAGCCTTCGAGCTTCTCCCGCAGGAACGCCGTCGGCACCTTCAGGTGCAGCAACTGGTCGGACTCGGCGTTGTGCATCAACAGGTGAATCCACTCGTACTGGCCCACGGCAATCCGCGCCAGCGGCAGGTCGAACCACCAGATGTTGCGTTTGCGGTCCAGGTCGGTGAAGTGGCAGTTGTTGACGCCGAGTACGGCACCGCCCAGTTCCTGGTTTCTGCGGGCGATGGCCTGTGCTTTATTGAGTTTCATAACCTTCCTACGGGATCTGTTATTCAGCGGTATGGCCTGAATGTGCCGGGCATTCTCGTGGGTTGGCTGCAAAACATAAAGCCAAACCTGTTCCTTTCGATGAAATGCCTGCTGAAAATAATTGAAACTCTGCCGAACGGCCTCAGGTCAACTTCTACGTAGTGACCAAAAACCATTTGATTGTTATCAGGAGTCATACCATGGGCAGCACCTCCGATAAGGTAAAAGGCATGGCGAACGAAGCCGTCGGTAACATCAAGCAAGGTGTCGGCAAAGCCACCGATAACGACAAGTTGCGTGCTGAAGGCGTGATCCAGGAGAAAAAAGGCGAGGCTCAGCAAGCCATCGGCAAAACCAAGGACGCGGTCAAAAAAGCCACCGAATAAGTCGCTTCGGCGGGCTCATCCCAGCCGCCCGACGGCCATCCACGGATGGCCGTTTTTGTATCTGGCTGTGCAACTAAACTTTCGAAATTGTTTCAAAGTCGCCAAATGGGCTACTTTGATGTAGAAAACGGCCCCTGAGTCGCCCACGATCTCACCCTCTCTGCGGCGAAAAGGAGACGCTATGATCTTTCCGGTTCTCGATGGTCTCAAGCTGCACAAGGTGCTGGCGCGCACCGTCAAGGAATTCGTCGACGACGAGATGTCCACCTACGCCTCGGCGCTGGCCTACCAGATGCTGTTTTCGCTGTTTCCCTTCCTGCTGTTCCTGATTGCCCTGATCGGTTTCCTGCATTTGCCGGACTTTTTCAGCTGGCTGCGCCTGCAGTCGGAACTGGTGTTGCCGCCCCAGGCCCTGGAGCAGGTCAACCCGGTGATCGACCAGTTGCAGCAATCCAAGGGCGGCCTGCTGTCGGTGGGTATCGTGATCGCGCTGTGGACCGCTTCCGCCGGCGTGCGCCTGATGATGAGCGCGATGAACGCCGCCTACGACGTGGTGGAAGGCCGCCCGATCTGGAAGCGCTTCCCGCTGTCGATTTTCTACACCGTCGGCATCGCCGGCATGCTGCTGGCCGCCGCCGCGCTGATGGTGCTCGGCCCGCAGGTGATGGAATGGCTGGCCGGGCAGATCGGCATGCAGGAATTCGTGGTCACCCTCTGGACCATCGTGCGCTGGCCGCTGATCGTGATTCTGCTGATGTTCGCCGTGGCCCTGATGTACTACGTAATGCCGGATGTCGAGCAGGAATTTCGCTTTATCACTCCAGGCTCGGTGCTCGCGGTGGTGGTGTGGATCGTCGCCTCGCTGGGCTTTGGCTATTACGTCAAGACCTTCGCCGACTACAACGCCATGTATGGCAGTATCGGTGCGATCATCGTGCTGCTGCTGTACTTCTACATTTCTGCCGCGGTGCTGTTGCTGGGGGCGGAGATGAATGCCGTGATCGAACACATGTCGGCCGAAGGCAAGGCGCCAGGCGCGAAGGATTTCGATGAGCCCGCGCAGGAAAAACAGCATGTCTCCGGCCTCGGCCGTGACCACTCCAAGCCCCTCCCTGATGAAGTCTGATCAATGATCCGTGAAATCCTGAAAATGGGCGATGAACGCCTGCTGCGTATCGCCCCTCCGGTTCCGCCGGAAATGTTCGACAGCCCTGAGCTGTGGCAATTGATCGACGACATGTTCCAGACCATGGAGCACGTGGGCGGTGTCGGCCTGGCCGCGCCGCAGATCGGCGTCGACCTGCAACTGGTGATCTTTGGTTTCGAAGCCAGTGAGCGCTATCCGGATGCGCCACCGGTGCCGCAGACCATCCTGATCAACCCGTTGATCACACCGCTCAGCCCGGTGTTGGAAGAGGGCTATGAAGGCTGCCTTTCGGTGCCTGGCCTGCGCGGCGCGGTGAACCGTTACCAGCAGATTCGCTACGAGGGTTTTGACCCAAAGGGCGAGCCCATCGTACGTTTCGCCGATGGCTTCCATGCGCGGGTGGTGCAGCACGAATGCGACCACCTGATCGGTCGGTTGTACCCGTCGCGGATTACCGATTTCAGCAAGTTCGGGTTTATCGACGTGATGTTTCCGGACATGGATCCGACGGCTGACGAGTAACTTGAACACGGCCCTCACGTAGGGGGGTGTGCTTGTTATTCGGTTCCAAACCCATCGCAATCATCGGCTTGTTGCGCTTGTAGCGCACCAGCCGTTCGCTCAGCGACTGCGGCAGCACGGTGTCCTGGGAGAACCCCATGCGCTGATACAACCCTTCCAGGTCCGGATGGCACAGCAGCCACACCGTCCCTTCGCAGGAGGCCACTGCGTGAGCAATCAACCGCGCCGCCAACCCCCGGCCGCGATACTCCGGCGCCACAAACACCCCCGTCAGCCACTGCCCACCCACCACCGGCGTCAGGCACAACCCGGCGACAATCTCGCCATCGCGCGCCACCCACAAACGCCCGCCCTTGAGCGCCTTCATCGATGAATTGTGGCTGCGATAAAACTTGTTCAGCAGCGGCCACAGGGGCTCTGCCAGCAGATCGATGGGTAACTCGGGCATGGTGTTCAGGCAGGCGTTATGAAGGACCAGGGATTATAAGCGCCTTCTGCCGGGCAATAGGTGGTATACCCAATGCTGCATCCCTTCACAGTGGAGTACGCAGCATGGCCAAAGGTATGGATTCAAAGAAAGCCGCGAAGAAAAAACCGGCAAAGACCGCCGATGAAAAACGCGCCGACAAAAAAACCAAGAAGTCCGAGAGCGGGTTGTTCGGGCACTGATCACTGTCGAACTCAGGGATTTTCGGCGGCCAACGCAGCAATCACCGTTGGCCGCTCATTCACTCGCTGTTGAAACGCCGCCAGCGCCGGCCAGTCGCGCAGATCGATCGCGTGAATGTCTGCCCAGCGCAGCACCACGAACAAATACGCATCCGCTACCGAAAACCGTAAGCCCATCAAGTAGTCTTGTTGTTCCAGCGTCTGTACCAGAATCGCAAAGCGCTTGAATAACGTGGTCGTGAACATCGCCTTGATGTCACCTTGGATGGCGCTGTTGAAAAAGACCGCCAACCCGCCATGCACTTCGCTGGCAATAAAATTCAACCATTCCTGCAAACGCACGCGCTCCCAACTGCCATTGACCGGAGCAAGATGAGCGTCGGGTTTCAGGTCGGCCAGGTATTGCAGGATGGCGCTGGCTTCGGTCAGTACCTGGCCATTATCCAGTTGCAGCGCCGCCACATAACCCTTGGGATTAATTTGCAGGAAATCTTCGCCATTGGCCGTGGTTTTTGCCTGGTTGTCGACCCGTATCAGGTCAAAGGGCAGCGCCAACTCCCGCAGCACGATATGCGGGGCAAGAGAGCAGGCATTTGGGGAAAAATACAGTTTCATCAGGGGCAGCTCCTTAGGATTTGCGCCAGTCTTGCGGGCATGCCACCGTGGGTAAAATTAATTCTTCAGCGCCCAGCCATAAGGACAGCGACTGCCATGATGAACCTGATGCACTGGCGCCTTTTGGTGGCCGTGGCCGACCACGGCAGTATCACCGCCGCCGCCGAGCGCGTGGGCATGACCCAATCCGCCGCCAGCCAGGCCATGGCCGGCATGGAGGCGGCCTTGGGGGCGCAACTGTTTACCCGAGCTCCGCGCAACACTTTGCCTACCGCTCTGGGGCTGAGTGTGATCGAACAGGCTCGGGTGATGCTGAACGCCTTGCAGACGATCCGCAGCACGGTAAATCAAGCCCGGCCCATGCTGCGTGGGAGTCTTCGCATCGCCAGTTTTCCCAAGGTTCTGGCTAAGTTTCTGACGCCGCAGTTGCAGCGTTTCGCGCAGCTGTATCCGGGTATCGAAGTCACTTCTCTTGAGGTGACCGACAACGAAGTGAACACCTTGCTTGATGCCGGCCTGATTGATCTGGGCGTAGTGCTCAACCCCGCGCCTGAGCGCAACGCCTCATTTCTAGGGCGTGACCTTTGGCTGGCTGTGTTGCCCACGAACCATCCACTGGCACAGCGCCCGGCGGGTGCCAGCGTGTCGTTGGAAGAACTGTTTCAACAACCCTTTGTGCTCGCCACCGGAGGTTGCACCGCCAATGCCCGCAGCCTTGGCGCCGAGGCCGGTCTGGCGCTGCGCGATATCCGCGTGCAAGTGCGCGAATGGAGCAGCGCGTTCAGCCTGGTGCGTGAAGGTGTGGGGGTGACCTTGGTCCCGGAAATGACCTTGCCTATCCAGCGCCTGGGCTTGCGCGTGATGCCGTTGACGGTGCCGGTGCAGCGAGAATTTGCACTGGTGGCAACACCACAACGCTCGCCATCCTCCAGTGCCCGTGCCTTGTTGCAAATGCTGGCTGAATAGCCGCCTTGCGTAGCGCAACCCCCTGTCGCCGCTTTGGTAACCTGATCAAGGTGGGAGCTGGCTTGCTTACGAGACACACAGGTATCTATACGTCTTCCGGTGAGCGAAAAATCTATGACAGATGGGCCGCTCACCACAGGAGGATTTTCAGCTTTTAAAATTGTGTAGAGACTCATGGCTATCGCTGCAGGCAAGCCACCTTCCACATTGAGTCAGCGGTGCGGCTCAGATCGCCGCCAGGGTCTCTTTCACCGCCTGTGCCTGCGGGTCGACCGTCTTCGCCGCTACCTGCTGCTCTTGCTGCTGCTTGAGCCGCTCGGCCACTTGCTTGGAAATAGCATCCTGTTTTTCCTGCGACATATTCTGCACATCCGCCTCGGTCAAGCCCTGCTCCTTGAGCAACTGCTCACGAATCCGCTCGGCCGGGGATTTGCTCATGTAGTCGGTGAACTCGGCGCGTGCGCCCGAGGCGGAACTGGTCGCCGGCACATCGCTGGTTGATGCGCTGGTCTGTAACTGCACACGGGTCTTGGCGAAGGCTTCGTCGATACGGTCGGTCGCCTTGTCCAATTCCTTCTGCACGGCCGGCACGGTCACGCTTTGTTGCACTGCTTGCAGGGCTCCGCTGTACAGCGCACTGGCGGCGGCGTTGGCGGGGTCCATGTCGGGCCGCTTGATCTGTTGCACCGTCGACACGGCTTGGGTGTTGTTGTTAACCAGCATGATCGGTCACCTGGGGAAATGTACGGTGTAACTGCTGGAGCAAATAGCGTGCCGGGCGCAAAACTCCCGTATCTGTTGGGAGGGGAGTGGCCGTCGCGGCAAGTATTGTCCCGCAGGCGGCCAAGCCTTGCCGTCAATGAGCAATATTTTCCAACGCCAGGTTACGCGTACGCGGCCCGAACCAACTGATGGTGATCATCACGATCAGCATACTGCTGGCGATGAACGCCAACACGCCTGGCGTACCCAGGTGTTCGAGGATAAAACCGATCAACAGGCTGCTGAACACCGTCGACAAGCGGCTGAACGAGTAACAGAACCCCACCGCCCGCGCGCGGATATTGGTGGGGAACAGTTCGCTTTGGTACGAGTGATAACTGAAGCTCAGCCAGGCATTGCAGAAGGTGATCATCACCCCACACACCACCAGACCTACCGCCGTGGTTTGCAGGGCGAAGAGGCTGCCGAAGATCACCGCGCCCATGGCCGAACCGACGATCTGCCACTTGTTCTCAAAGCGGTTGGCCACCTTCACGAACAATAACGGCCCCAACGGGTAGGCGAGGGTGATGATGAAGGCATAGAGCAAACTGTGGGTCACGCTCACGCCCTGACCCGACAGCAGCGCCGGCAGCCAATTGCCGAAGCCGAAGAAGCCGATGGCCTGGAATACATGGAACACGATCAGCATCAGCGCGCGGCGCCGGTACGGGGGCTGCCAGATATCGGCGAAACGGCCGCTGCCCTGCACGCTGACGGCCTCCGGTTCGGGTTTATCCAGCGGTTTGCCATGATCCTTTTGGCAGCGTGTTTCCAGGCTGTCCATGATCGCCCCGGCTTCTTCAAAGCGGCCTTTTTGCGCCAACCAGCGCGGTGATTCCGGCAAGCGCTTGCGCAGTTGCCAGATAAACAGCGCAAACACCGCACTGCTCAGCACCACCCAGCGCCAGCCGGAAACCCCGAACGGCGCCTGGGGCACCAGCCACCATGACATCAACGCCACTGCCGGCACCGACAGGAACTGGATGAAAAACGCAAAGGCAAACGCCGAACTGCGCATGCGCTTGGGCACCAGTTCCGAGAGGTAGGCGTCAATGGTCACCAGTTCGATGCCCAGGCCGATACCCACCAAAAAACGCATGCAGATAATGCCCAGGGCGGAGGTCTGGATGCCCATCAGCACCGTGGCGACCGTGTACCAGATCAGCGCAAAGGTGAAGATCGCCCGGCGCCCGAAGCGGTCGGCAATCGGGCTGAGCAGGCTCGCGCCGAGGAACAGGCCCAGAAAGGTCGCCGAGGCGAACGCCGCCTGGTCGGAGAAGCCGAACACGCCTTCGCTGCCGGTGTGGAAGATCCCGTCGCTGATCAGGCCGGGGCTGATATAGGCGGTCTGGAACAGGTCATACAGCTCGAAAAAACCACCGATCGACAACAGCGCCACCAGGCGCCAGACGGTGGCGACGGCGGGCAGACGATCGATGCGGGCGCTGATATGGGCGGCACGGATGGGGTCGATGCCGTCGGTGGCAGAGAGTGCGGGCATGGCGGGAACGCTCAGTCAGTTATGGCCGTCGAGGGCGAAGGTCTTGAAGCCTTGATGTTGGCTGAGGCGTTCGTAATAGGCTGCGATGGCGGGGTAGGGCGGATGCTCCATGGGGGTCATGCGCCAACGGTGCACCGAAAGGCCGATGAGGATGTCGGCCAGGGTGAATTCCTCGCCGGCTACGTAGGCATTGGTGCGAACAAGCTGTTGTTCCAGCAGGCCCATCTTGTCGTTCCAGGCATGTACACCTGCCTTGATGCGTTGCGGGTCCTGATAGTCGGGGTTGCGGCGCACCAGGGCATGGAACGCGTAACCCCACGACGGGTTGAGTTCGGTGGCCTGCCAGTCCATCCACTGCTCCACCCGCGCCCGTGGCGCGGGTTCGGCAGGCAGCAGGTCATAACGTTGGTACAGGCCGACGAGGTAGCGGCAGATGGTGTTGGATTCCCACAGCACGCCATGGTCGTCGATCAGCACCGGGATTTGCGCGTTGGGGTTCAGCGCGAGAAATTCGGGGGATTGGGTGGGTTTGAAGCCGATGCCCCAGTCGTCCTGGTGCGTGTAATCGATGCCCAGTTCGAGGCAGGTCCAGAGTACTTTGCGCACATTGATGGAGGAGGTGCGGCCGAGGATTTTCAGTGAGTGGCCCATGGTGGTTCCCTGGCATTTGGAAAATGATCAATCTAGCAGGGGATAGGCAGCTGCGCGATATCTCAAGTGGGCACGGTTGAACATATGGGAGGGGCTGTTCGACGATTCGACTTGCTCCCGATAGCGGTGCGGATTACCTATAGCGGGAGCAAGCCCCCTCCCACATTATGACCGAGTAAAGGTCTCAACAGCGCGGTGTATGTTGGTCCATGGCTTTGCCGACCAGCAAGACGGACAGCTCGCTCAGTTGATGAATGGCCAATGCAACATCACGCTGTTTACCACTGAGGTCATTGGACAGGTCAAGCAACAAGGTACTGACGGAACACACGGTTTCGTAGCTGTTGATCAGCAGGGTTTCGGTGGAGACATCGGGAATGACGGTGAAGAGGGTGGTTAGCGGCGTATCGATTTCTTTGATCATTAGAGCATCCTGATAGGAGCCTTCACCGTATCGCTACTAAACAATGGGTGGCAGCTGTACGCAGGTTAGTAGACCGGTGGACACTCAAAGCCGGCGCATCCGAAGATGCCCTACGCACAGCCGCCATAAAACAGAAAAGGCTCGTGCACTAAGAGTGACCAATAGTCGGGCTACTAAACCCGATCACCGAAAAATTCAGCGACCGACAAACCTTAAAGACCGCCACCCAGGCGCACAAGCCGGCGGATTCTGACGTATGCGTAGGCAGTGGAGCAAGGCGCTTACTGCAATGTCAGCCCGGTCCTACAGGCGTCCTACCTATTGAAGTTCAGGTGCTCTCCCGCACCTGCAACTCAAACCCCATGTCCACCACCGGCTTGGCGATCTTGTTGCCCGCCATGATCGTCAACAAGTGCTCCGCCGAACGCCGACCAATCGCCTCCCGTGGAGTACTGATGCTGCTCAGGCGCGGCACCATGAATGACGATGCGGGCAAGTCGTTGAAGCCCAGCACCGCCACGCGCTCGGGTACGTTAATGCCGTGGCGCATGGCTTCCAGCAGCGCGCCCTGGGCCAGGTCGTCGTTGCCGAAGAAGATCGCGTCCACATCCGGATGCGCGGCCAGCAGTTGCAGGAACAGCTCACCGCCCAGGCCCACGGAAGAAGGGCGCGGCGTCAGCAATTCCAGCGCCGGGTCGTACTTGCCTGCCTGTTGCAGCGCCCGGCGGAACCCTTCGCCGCGCAGCAAGGTGCGTTGGTCCAGTTGTGCGCCGATATAGGCCAGGCGTTTGCGCCCACGGGACAGCAGATGCGCCGCCGCTGTTTCGCCCGCGGCCAATTGCGAGAAACCCACGCAGTTCACGCCCGCATTCGGGTCCAGGTCCATCATGTACACGCAGGGCACGTTGCTGGCCTCGACCATTCGTCGGGCGCTTTCGGTGCGATCGAAGCCCGTCAGCAGCAACCCCCGCGGCTGGTAAGCCATGTAGTTGCGCAGCAGGTTTTCTTCTTCATCACGCGAATAGTGGAAATTGCCGATCAGCACTTCGAAGCCCTTTGGGCGCAGCACTTGGTGAATGGCTTCGAGGGTTTCGATAAACAGCAGGTTAGACAACGACGGCACCAATACCACCACCGAATGGCTCTGGGCCGAGGCCAGGGCGCGGGCGGCGGGGTTGACCACGTAGTTGAGTTCGGCGGCGGCGTGCTGGACTTTTTCGACCAGCTCAACGGCCACGGTGCTGATGCCGCGCAAGGCGCGCGAAGCGGTAATCGGGCTGACGCCGGCCAGACGGGCGACTTCATTGAGGGTCGGGCGACCCGTGGTGCGCGTATTTTTATCGTTCTTGGAGGTCATCAGGCGGCTTGCCAAACAAAAATCGAGGCACTAAGGTAGCGCTGTCTCCAAATGGCTGCAAATTATTGAACTTTGGGTTGCCTGACTCGGTTCAAATGATTGGAGCGGATGCACGCGTCACTCCATAAAAATGACAAGACGGCGCGGGAAAAGCCTGTTTTTGCACTCGCCTTAGGGCATGCAAAGGTAGCGCTATCTGCGTCTTGAGGTGTTTCATGAGTCAACCTGTTACCGCCCTGGTCATCATGGGCGTCGCCGGCTGCGGCAAGACCAGTGTCAGCGAGGCCCTGTGCCGGCTGAACGGCGCCACTGCCATTGAAGGCGACAGCTTCCACCCCGCCGCCAACATCGAAAAGATGAGCGCAGGCCACCCCCTCAACGACGACGACCGCGCCGGCTGGCTGGACATCCTCTGCGATGAACTGCGCCGCTCTCTTGAAGCCGGTGAACATCCGGTGCTCACCTGCTCGGCCCTGAAGAAAAAATACCGCGACCATCTGCGTGAAGCCGCGCCGGGCCTGGGTTTCGTCTTTCTGGAACTGACCCGTGAAGTGGCCTCGGACCGTGTGTCCCATCGCCCCGGCCATTTCATGCCGGCAAGCCTCATAGACAGCCAGTTCGCCACCCTCGAATCGCCCAAGGGCGAGCCGCTGACCCTGGCCCTCAACGCCAGCGAAGACAGCGTCGAGGAACTGGCCAGGCAAACCAACGCCTGGTGGCTCAAGCACGGCTTTGAACCAACTCATTAATTTTTTGCCGGAAAAGATAGCGCTGTCCCCGGCAGGAAGTTCAACACCCGCTTTAATAACAACAACAAACAGGAGAGACCCCCATGTTTGGCATGTCCCACGAGTCGTACCTGCTGTTAGATGCAGTCGTCACCATCATTGGACTGATCGTTCTGATCACCAAGTTCAAGGTTCACCCTTTTATTGCGTTGATCATCGCGGCCGGCTTCCTGGGCCTGACCTCGGGCATGCCCGTGGACAAGATCATCAAGGCGTTCCAGGACGGTTTCGGCGGGGTGCTCGGCTTTGTCGGTATCATCCTCGCGCTGGGTACCATGCTCGGCAAGATGATGGCCGAGTCCGGCGGTGCCGATCAGATCGCCCAGACCCTGATCCGCGCCTTTGGCAAGGAGAAGGTGCAGTGGGCCATGATGTTTGCCGCGTTCCTGGTGGGCATCCCGCTGTTCTTCGAGATCGGTTTTGTACTGTTGATCCCGCTGGTGTTTATCGTTGCGCGCCGCACTGGCGTGTCGCTGATCAAGATCGGCATCCCGCTGCTCGCCGGCCTGTCGGCGGTGCACGGCCTGGTGCCGCCGCACCCGGGTCCGCTGCTGGCCATCGGCGTGTTTGGCGCGGACATCGGCAAGACCATCCTGTACGGCCTGATCGTCGCACTGCCGACCGCCATCATCGCCGGCCCGATCTTCGGTACGTTCATCGCCAAGTACATCCCCGGCAATCCGTCCCAGGAGCTGGTCGACCAACTGGCCCGCGAGACCGATAACAAGTCGCTGCCAAGCTTCGGCATTACTCTGGTCACCGTGCTGTTGCCGGTGTTCCTGATGCTGCTCAAAACCTTTGCCGACATCGCGTTCGCCGAAGGCAACGTGGTGCGCAACTGGATGGACATGATCGGTCACCCGATCACCGCCTTGCTGCTGGCGCTGTTGCTGTCGCTGTACACCTTCGGTACCCGTCAGGGCATCCACGCCAAGCAGATCCTCAAGCTGCTCGACGCCAGCCTGGCACCCACCGCCGCGATCATCCTGATCATTGGCGCCGGGGGCGGCTTCAAGCAGATGCTGGTGACCAGCGGCGTGGGCGACGTGATCGGCCATATGGCGGTGAACGCGCAGATCAACCCGATCTTGCTGGCATGGCTGGTGGCGGCGGTGATTCGTGTGGCCACCGGTTCAGCGACCGTGGCGACCATCACAGGCGCGGGCATTGTGGTGCCGGTGGTGGGAATGATCCCTGGGGTCAACCGCGAATTGCTGGTGCTGGCGACGGGGGCGGGTTCGTTGATCCTGTCTCACGTCAACGATGCGGGGTTCTGGCTGGTGAAACAGTACTTCAACATGACTGTGGCCGAGACCTTCAAGACCTGGACGGCGATGGAAACCATTCTGTCGATCGTGGCGTTGATCTTCATCATGCTGCTGTCGTTGGTGGTGTAAGCCACACCACCAGACAAATGTTGGAATGCAATCAAATGTGGGAGGGGGCTTGTCCCCTCCCACATTTTGACCGAGTTAGGCCCCAGTTTTTGGTGCCAACCCATCCGCCCTGAACATCCCGCGAATCCCCCGCACCGCCTGGCGAATCCGGTCCTGGTTTTCGATCAGCGCAAAGCGCACGTGATCATCCCCATACTCGCCGAAGCCGATGCCCGGCGAGACACACACCTTGGCTTCCAGCAGCAGCTTCTTGGCGAATTCCAGCGAGCCCATGGCGGCATACGCCTCCGGGATCTTGGCCCACACGTACATCGACGCCTTCGGGTTCTCGACCATCCAGCCCAGTTCATGCAGGCCCTTGACCAGCACATTGCGGCGTTGGCGGTACTGCTCGGCGATGTCTTTCACGCACTGCTGGTCGCCTTCGAGCGCCGCAATCGCCGCCACCTGCAGCGGGGTGAAGGTGCCGTAGTCGTGGTAGCTCTTGATGCGGGCCAGGGCGTTGACCAGTTCCGGGTTGCCCACCATGAAACCGATGCGCCAGCCGGCCATGTTGTAGCTCTTGGACAGGGTGAAAAATTCCACCGCAATGTCCTTGGCGCCGGGCACCTGCATGATCGACGGGGCTTTCCAGCCGTCGTAGACGATATCGGCGTAGGCCAGGTCGTGGATCACCAGCACGTCGTACTGCTTGGCCAGCGCAATCACCCGCTCGAAGAAATCCAGCTCCACGCACTGCGCGGTGGGGTTGGACGGGAAGCCGAGGATCATCATTTTCGGCTTGGGGATCGAGCCACGAATCGCCCGCTCCAGCTCGGCGAAGAAGTCCACGCCCGGAACCAGCGGCACCGAACGCACCTGCGCGCCGGCGATCACCGCACCGTAGATGTGAATCGGGTAGCTCGGGTTGGGCACCAGCACGGTGTCGCCCTGGTCCAGGGTGGCCAGCATCAAGTGCGCCAGGCCTTCCTTGGAACCGATGGTGACGATGGCTTCGGTCTCGGGGTCGATGTCCACTTCGTAACGGTCTTTGTACCAGCGCGAAATCGCGCGGCGCAGCCGTGGGATACCTTTGGACGTGGAGTAGCCGTGGGTGTCTTCACGCTGGGCCACTTGCACAAGTTTTTCGACGATGTGCGGCGGCGTGGCGCCGTCGGGGTTACCCATGCTCAAGTCGATGATGTCTTCGCCGCGCCGACGCGCAGCCATCTTCAGCTCGGCAGTGATGTTGAATACATAAGGGGGGAGTCGATCGATGCGCGCAAAGCGGCGCGGCGAACCTTGGTCGGCCATTGTTGCCTCGAAGTACGTAAGCGCCCGGAACCGTCCGAGCGACGTCGGCCACTGCGGTGGCCTGCGGGGCAGACAATACGGTCGATGATGGCCAGTTGTCCAGATGCGTAGGAAAATTTTCTGCTTGGAGCAGCGTGTGCAAATGCCCCTATACTCGATCCGGGTTTGTTCCCTCATAAGAAGGAGACTGTTCGTATGGATCAGCAGACAAGACAACCGCTCGAGCCGCGCATGGAAGCAGGCAAGGCCTTGGTGATCGCCGGGGTAAAAGGTCGTTATTCGAAGGCCACCATCGGCGATATTCCACAGCTGTGGGAGTTGTTCGACCGTTGCAGCAAAGACATCAAAGAACGTGTCGGCGGTGTCACCTATGGGGTTTGCCATAACCCCCACCACGGCGAATTCGATTACATGGCCGGCGTGGAAGTCCCGGCCAAAAGTGCTGTGCCGAGCAACTTTGAAGTGATCGAAATTCCACCGCTCAACTATGCCGTGTTCGCGCATCACGGCCCGGTGCAGGCGTTGGAACAGACCTACGAGCGCATCATGTTCGAGTGGTTGCCGCACTCGGGCTACAAGGTGATGGGAGCGGATTTCGAGCGCTACAGTGCCGATTTTGATGTGCACAAAGGCACGGGAACGGTCGAGATCTGGTTGCCGGTGGGGGAGAGGGGCTGACAGCCCTCATGCAGGCGCTGGCTTGCCGGCGCCTGAAGAGGCGCGTCAGCCGCCAAAGCTGCGTTGGTAGACCTCAGCCGATTGCCGTATGGCTTTTGCCACTTCAGGCGCTGACCGGCAGTAGTCGTCTTCGCGCTTGAGCACGACTTCAAGCGTCTGGAGCAACGCCTGGATGCGGGTTTCAGGATTGTCGACTTCGCAGGTTTTGGCAAATTCGAGGATGCCAAGGCGCGAGGCGAATAGGGATTTATTTCCGCTCAGGTCCAACGCCAGTGCATCCTCGGGGATGTAGGCGGTGGTGTTTACAATGTCGTAGGCAGGCGCCAGTCGCGTATCCGATTGCACTGGATCGCTGTAGAGCACGCCGAAGTTTTTCAGATGTGCATCGCCATTGCCCACGATGCAGCTCAGCGCCACGCTATCGAACAATTGAGCGAGTGAGCTGCGTTGATGTGCCGGGGCGCAGAACACACGCACGGCCTTGGCAATGGCGGCGTAGCTCTTGCTGTATTTCTGCTCGGCAGACAGACCCATCAGGGTGGTCATGTCTTCAAAGCCCAACGGGTTGAGCTGCTCGTCTCGGTCAAAGCGCCGCATAATGAACAGTTTGTGGTTCTTCGACAGGTAAAACGGCGGCACCGGAAGACCTGCATCCCGGGCAATGGACATGCACAGGTATTCATTGATGGCCAACCCCGGAAACTCGTCGCGACCGCTCTTGATAATCAGGTCGTCTGTTTTCGAGGTGAATTTCTGCTCGGGTGTCTGTGGTTTTTCCGGCACCAGCACTTTGGGCTGCACACCAGAAATGCCTGCCCGCAAAATGTAGCGATCCACCAAGTCGGCGAACAAATCTTGCGCACCGTCCCAGGCGAGAATCTCGTCCAGGTTCTCGCCTGTGGTCGAGGGGCTGTTGCGTTGGAGTAATCCGTTCACTTGCTCAGAGGATACGAACACTCGGCCAATCGGCGCACTGCTGCCTGACAATGCCAGTAACAGCATCGGGTCGACCTTCATCGTTTTGGCGAGGCGATTGCGCAATTGCTCCAGAACGTAGCCTTCCGGCAGGTTCATCTGGAAGATGGGATGAAGGTCTCTGCGACGATACTCCTCCGTTCGAACAGGCATAGACAGGCTTACTGCGCTTTGTGCCTTTGCTGAGTCGCTGTATCGAAACAGGTAGTCGTCAGCGCTGAGCAACACACTACCGCTGTCTCCTTGAGGGGTACGCACACGGAGCGTTGGGCTATTCATCGAACAAATCCTCTAATTCCTCCAGCGTCGGCAGAGTCACGGGTACCAATTTGACCTCGCTGCCCAAGGCCGCCATCACACGGGCGTAAGCATTCATGGAAACCGAGGGGCTTCCTTGTTCAATTTCAATCAGTTTCTGCCGGGTAATGCCCGCAAGCTTCGCCAGGTCCGCCTGTTTATAGCCGCGGTTGAGGCGCATGGCGCGGATTTGATGGCCGAGTCGTTGGGTAATAACGGAGGTATCCATGTTACGTATTCGTTACTTTTAATAGGTTAAGTCATATATACGTTACATCGCGTCAGTGTCAACGGTGGCCCGACCAAACACCCAGCTCAAACGCCGCTCATAGCCAACTCGCCCTTTGTAAGCCTCCCCGCAATCCACCCACCCCAGCCCCAGATACAAGCCCATCGCCGCCACATTGTCCGTATCCACCGACAACTCCAATGCCTTGATCTGCGGCCAGGCCTCAAGCGCCACCGCCGGCAACGCCTGCAGACACGCCTTGCCGAACCCACGGCCTTGTTGGCGGCGATCCACCTGCAAGGCATGCAGCGTGGCGCTGTGCTCATCGGCCCAATGGGGCAGGCACGGCGGACGTTTGAGCAGGAGGAAGGCCACGGGGAGGTCGCCGGCCAGCAGCGCAAAGCCTTTGACGCCGGGGCTGGGTTTGGCCAACAGGCTATTGAGGGTGCAATACATATCGCCGCAAAACGGCAACTGTTCAGGGTGGACTTCGAGGGCGCTGACCTGCTGTTTCTGTACGGCGGTCAGCGTTTCGTAGGCGACTAGGCGGGTGTGCATGGGAGTGGCCGAGCGGCTGCAAGTAAGGCCGCAGTCTATCGGGTTTGGTGGGGGCGAAATTATTTTTCAGTGCTCTGTCGATTCGTCCACGGCGCGTTCGACTAAGGGTGTCTTCCATGATTTTCCATCCCAGGAGTCAACGCCATGAGCACTGCAATCAACACCCTGATCGAACAATGGAAACATGCCGTACTGGCCCGCGATATCGACAGGATTGTCAGCTATTACGCCGACGATATCGTCTCGTTCGACGCCGTGACCGCCCTGCAGTTCAAGGGCAAGGCCGCTTACCGTGCACACTGGGAGGCGTGCATGGAGCATTGCCCGGGCCCCGGTATTTTCGAGTTCCACGAACTGCGCATTGTGCAGGCCCAGGACAGCGCATTTGCCCACTGGCTGGCGCACTGCGGCGGTGGCGACAAGACTTGCTGGATGCGCGTCACCGCCGGTTATCAGCGTTTTAATGGTGAATGGAAAGTGGTGCATGAGCATTGGTCGGCACCGTTCGACATGGAGAAAGGCACCGCGCTGTTCGACCTGAAACCTTGAGCATCGCGAACTATAGTCATGAGTTCAGAAAACGGAGAACACCATGAAATACCTGTGCCTGATCTACAGCAACGAACAGGTGCTGCACACCTCGCCCGACAGCCCTGCCGACCCTGAATGTTTCGCTTACGCCCAGGCCATCCAGGCCAGCGGGCGCATGCTCGCGGCCGAGCCGCTGGAGTCGGTGAGCACCGCCACCACCGTGCGTATGCGCAACGGCAAGTTGTCGATCACCGACGGGCCGTTTGCCGAAACCAAGGAACAGCTCGCCGGCTTTTACCTGATCGAGGCCAAGGACCTCAACGAAGCGATCCAGGTAGCCGCTGGCATCCCGGCTGCCCGGGTCGGCAGTGTGGAAGTGCGCCCGGTGCGCGAATTGAATCTCTGAGCACAACAAACCCAATAATCAGGAGGTTTATCCCATGTCCCTGCAACCTGCCGAATTTGAACTGTCCATCAGCAGACTGATCGACGCACCGCGTAGTCGGGTGTTTCGCGCCTGGACCGACCCCACGCTGCTGCAACAATGGTGGGGCCCCCACGGCATGACCACCCCCGAGTGCGAAATGAACCTGTGGGTCGGTGGGCTGTTTCGCACTCTGATGCGCGCGCCGGATGGCAGCGAGTACCCGACCCAGGGCGTGTTTTTGGAGATCGACGCGCCCAACCGGCTGGTGTTCACCGATGCGTTCAAGCCGGGCTGGATCCCCTCGGGCAAACCCTTCATGAGCGCCGAGGTCACTTTCCAGGAGCAGGACGGCAAGACCCTCTACACCGCCCGCGCCATGCATTGGAGTGCCGAGGACAAGCAGGCCCATGAAGCCATGGGCTTTCACGACGGCTGGGGTCAGAGCCTCGACCGTTTGGTGAAGCTGGTGACCGAGGACCTGCGCGATTGACGCCGCAGATCGAGGCGATCTACCGCAGTGAATCGCGGCGCGTGCTCGCCACCCTGATCCGTCTGCTGGGGGATTTCGACCTCGCCGAAGACGCCCTGCACGAGGCGTTCTTCGTCGCGGTCGAACGCTGGCCGCAGGACGGCATGCCAAGCAACCCCCGCGCCTGGCTGGTCTCTACCGGGCGCTTCAAGGCCATTGACCGCCTGCGCCGCCAGGCGCGGTTTACCCCGCTGTTGCAGGCGCAGGCCGACGCATTGGAAGCGGCGCACTGGAGCGTTGACGACGTGGAAGACGACCGCCTGCGCCTGATGTTTACCTGCTGCCACCCGGCACTGGCCGCCGATGCCCAGGCGGCGTTGACCTTGCGTGAGATCTGCGACCTCACCACCGAGGAAATCGCCCGGGCGTTTCTCGTCACGCCCACCACCATCGCCCAGCGCATCGTGCGGGCCAAGGGCAAGATCCGCGAGGCGAAAATCCCCTATCAAGTGCCGTCGCTGGTTGAGCTTCCAGAGCGCCTCGACAGCGTATTGCGCGTGATTTACCTGGTGTTCAACGAGGGTTATTCGGCGTCCATCGGTGCCGACCTCACCCGCGAAGAACTTACCGGCGAAGCCATTCGCCTGGCGCGCTTGCTCATGGAGTTGTTGCCGGAGCCGGAAGTCATGGGCCTGCTGGCGCTGATGCTGCTGCACGAATCCCGCCGTGCGGCGCGTACCTCGGCCAGTGGCGAACTGGTGTTGTTGGATGAACAGGACCGTTTGTTGTGGGACGCGTCCTTGATTACTGAAGGCTGCGCGCTGGTGGAACGCGCGCTGACGACACGCCGCTTCGGCCCCTACTGCCTGCAAGCGGCAATTGCGGCGGTGCATGCCGAGGCGCCGAGCGCAGGGCAAACGGATTGGCCGCAGATTGTCGGGCTCTACGATGTATTGCTCAGGGTCCAGCCGTCGCCGGTGATCGAGTTGAACCGCGCGGTGGCGCTGGCCATGCGCGATGGGCCGTTGGCGGGGCTGCTAGAGGTGGAAGCGATTCTGACGCGCGGCGAGTTGCTCGATTACCACTTGGCTTACTCGGCGCGCGGCGAGTTCTGTCGGCGGTTGGGACGGGTTGAAGACGCGCGCGCAGCGTACGAAAAAGCCCTGTCCCTGACCCGACAGGCCCCGGAACAGCGCTTTCTCCAGCAACGTCTCGCCGAACTCCAGTAGCCCAGTCAAGGCAGATCAAACTGTGGGAGGGAGCTTGATCTGTATTCTCAGGAAGGGCAGTGCTCGTCACTCCAACATCTTGCCCAACAACCAACTCCCCGCCGGCCCCGGTGCATGGTGGCGTGACCACAGTGCATCCACCGCCACCGACCGCGGCCAACTGCGTGCGGTGAGTTCGACCAGTTGCCCGCCGCCAAATCGCTCCACCAGCCAGCGCGGAATCGGTGCCCAGCCGAATCCCAGTTGCGCCATCTCCATCAGCATCAGGTAACTGGGCGCCGACCAGACGCGGCCGCTGGCGCGGGTTTCGTTGGGGTTGATGATGCTGGCCAGGCGCAGCTCGCGGTGTTGTTGCAGGGCGTGTGCGGTGATGGACTTGAGCGCCGCCAACGGGTGTTTCGGCGACACGAACAGCGCAATTTCCGTGCGCTCATCCACGGTCGCGCAGGTCAGGTCCGGCGGGTAAACCTCCTGATGCTCAATAAACGCGATCTGTGCCCGGCCGCTCTGCACCAGGGCGATCAGGTCTTCGCACTCGGCAATCAAACATTCGAGTTCAAGGTCCGGATAGCGCTGTTCAAACGCGCTGAGCGCACGCTCGAAACGGTCGGACTGGTACGTATCGGACATGGCGATGGTCAGCTTCGGCTCCAGGCCCTGGGCCAACTGACTCGCCGCCAGCGCCAGGCGGCTGCTGGCCTCCAGCACGTGCTCGGCGCGTTGCAGCAGCACATGGCCGGCCGGGGTGAGCGTCGGCTTGCGGCTGCTGCGGTCGAACAACAGCACATCCAAGTCAATCTCCAGGCTGGCCACCGCTGCGCTGACGGTGGACTGGCTCTTGCCCAATGTGCGCGCCGCCGCGGAAAACGAGCCTTGCGTCGCCGCCTGGACAAATGCCTGCAGCACTTCGTGAGAGGCCATGACTATCGCCTTGATCGATGGTTATTGGTTATGAAGTATCGAGTCAAAGGGTAATGATGGCAACCTTCCTCACTCACGGAGACGGGTCATGAGCCCTAGCAAATCCCTCACTGAACGCGTGTGCCAAGCCATCGGTTTCGAAGCCCTGGCGTTGTTGATCTGTACGCCGCTGCTGGCGTGGATCATGGACAAGCCCGCGCTGGAGATGGGCATGGTCACCCTGGCGATCAGCCTGATGGCGTTGACTTGGAACGTGATTTTCAACGGCCTGTTCGACCGCCTCAAGGCGCGCCTGCAACTGACCAACAACGCCTGGACCCGCGTGCTCCATGCGTTGCTGTTCGAAGGCGGGCTGATCCTGGTGTGCGTGCCGTTGATCGCGGCGTGGCTGAAGATCAGCCTGTTGCAGGCGTTTATCCTCGACATCGGCGTACTGCTGTTCTTCCTGCCGTACACCTATGTGTATCACTGGGGCTATGACGTGCTGCGTGAAAAGCTCCTACAAAAACATACCGCCCGAAGCCTCGATCCGTTGGCCGGTGATCCAGTGGCTGCCGTCGGCCAACAGGCTGGCGATGGCCCCGCCAATGTCATCCGGTAAACCGGCGCGGCCCAGGGCGGTGTTGTTGGCGACCATCGTGTTGAGGCTGGCGTTGTCGCGCACGGCGCCGCCGCCGAAGTCGGTCTCGATGGCGCCGGGAGCGAGGATGTTGACGCTGATGCCACGCCCGCCCAATTCCTTGGCCTGGTAGCGGGTCAGCACTTCCATCGCGCCTTTCATTGCCGCGTAGGCCGCGTAACCGGGCAGGCTGAAGCGTGCCAGGCCGCTGGAGACGTTAAGGATGCGGCCACCGTCGCGGATCAACGGCAACAACTGTTGGGTCAGGAAAAACGGCCCCTTGAATTGGATCGCCACCAGTTGATCGAACTGCTCCTCGGTGGTTTCAGCGAAGCTGGCGTGAATGCCGATACCGGCGTTGTTGATCAGAAAATCGAAGTGATCCTGTGCGAAAACATCCTTCAGCACGCCGGCCACGTCGCCGACGAAATCGCCAAAAGTCGCGCTCTGGCTGACGTCCAGCTTGAGCATGGCGGCGCGGCCACCCAACTGTTCGATCTGTGCCACCAGGGCCTGCGCTTCATCGGCCTTGCTGTGGTAAGTGCCAATGATGTCAACGCCTTGTGCGGCCAGGTGCAGTGCGGCGTTCTTGCCCAGGCCACGGCTGGCGCCGGTGATGAGTGCGATTTTACGGGTCATGGTGCAGTCCTCTTCAGATGTGAGCGTGGGACTGAGTGTATTTGTCCGCTTGTTACGTGATAAACAGAGCAGAACCGGAATCACTGGCCGGATAAGGCGAACAATCCCATGAACAAACTTGAATTGCTGCGCACCTTTGTACGCGTCACCGAACTGTCGAGTTTTACCCAGGCCGGCGAGAGCCTGGGCCTGCCGCGCTCTACAGTGTCCGAGCATGTGCAGGCGTTGGAAGAACTGCTCGGTGCGCGCTTGTTGCAACGCACCACACGCAAGGTGCAAGCCACCCAGGACGGGCGCGTTATATATGAGCGCAGCAAGGATTTGCTGGCGCATATGGACGAACTGGAAGGCCTGTTCCGTCAGGACGAAGCGCAGTTGACCGGGCGGATTCGCGTGGACATGCCCAACGTCATGGCGCGCGATTTGATCCTGCCGCGCCTGCCGCAGTTCATGGATGCGCACCCGTTGATCGAGTTGGAAATCAGCACCACCGACCGCCAGGTCGACCTGCTCGCCGAAGGGTTTGATTGCGTGCTGCGCGTCGGCGCACAGCCGGACCAGACAGTAGTGGCGCGTTTACTGTGTAGCCTGCCGCTGCTCAATTGCGCGAGCGCGACCTACCTGGAGCGCTATGGTGTGCCGCAGACCCTGGCGGACTTGGCCGACCATCACCTGGTTCATTACGTACGCCCGCTGGGCTCACGCTCGGCGGGGTTCGAATACCTGCAGGGCAACAAAGTACAACGTATCCCCATGGCCGGGCGCGTCACGGTCAGCAGCACCGACGCGTACAAATCCGCATGCCTGGGCGGCTTCGGGATTATCCAGGCGCCGGCCCTGGGCATGGCTGAAGAACTGGCCAGCGGCGAGTTGGTGGCGGTGCTGCCGGGGTTCTCGGCTCCGCCGTTGAACGTGTCGTTGCTCTACGCCGGCCAGCGACATCTGCCGCTGCGGGTGCGGGTGTTCATAGAGTGGATGGCCGACACGTTGAAAGAGAATATAGCGTCGACAGGGTGATGGCGCTTGGCTATTATTCGGCCCCGTTTCGCGATACAGATAGATTCAGGCAATATATTTAATCACCAAGGATGGAAGAGTACGTGTCAAATAATATTGATAAGTTCAATGGTGTAGCGTCGCTGCTCGCTAAGTGCCTGCTCGGTGTGGGTGTCCTTGTTGTTCTTATTTACTGCATGAGAATTGGTTTTTTTCCGGTAGGTTTAACATTGAGCGATAGCTTGGTTTTCATCTTCTTGGCTATTGGGTTTGGCGTGCTGTATCTGTTCTGGATTTCATTGGGCTTCTTTATTATTTACGGTGGCCATCTGGCCCATGAAGAATATAAGAAAGTGAAGGAAAGAAAGGCTATAGAGCTTGAAGGCAGGGCGCTGACGGCTGATGAGGAAGTTGAATTAAAATACGACTACTCAGTCTGGTTGATGCCCATTGCCAGTTTGTTTTTCGTAGCTATATTAGTGCTGTTGGCTATTTTTTTTGAGGATGTATTTGTCATCATTATTCCGTTGGCCAGTGGCTTCATGCTTTTTCTGGTGACCATCAAGTGGACGCCACTGGATCCAAGTTCGGACCCTGTGCACATACAACAACGCGAAAACGTAAGGTGGTTCATACTTGCAATGGCGCTGGCCGTCGCCCCGTTGATGGCCATGTCATTTATTAACGCGCTGATTGACGTCAACATGAAAAAGCTGGGGTTCAGGCAAGAGAGCGTTTCGCTGGTGCTCAGTGATGAGAATTACAAAACGCTGACGACGGCGGCACGCACATTGGGGCTTCAGGTGCTGGGGTGTCCCGGCGACAGTGGCGACAACAACATTGTCCATAACGTTAATGTGCTGTGGAATGGGTTTGGTGAGCGCACCCTGATCGAAATAGTAGGGCCTAAAACATCGGGAGAGCCGGCTGCGCGGCTTGAACTGGATCGACAAGGTGTCAGCGTTCTGAAAGTACTGGACGTAAAGACGCGTCGCTCAGTGTCTTACAAGGCGTGCCTGAACCTGGAGGCGGGCTCCTTATTTGAAAGCAATGGCGCCGAGCCTACAGCCTTGGGCAAACGCAAGATCAATGAGTTTCGGCGGCAGCTACGGGCTTTTGCAAAAACATCTGGCTTATCTGTGGTCGAAGCTTCGATTACCGGCTACGCAGACCGACAGCCATTGAAAGCCAAGGGTGATACCAACCTCGAATTGTCCAGGCGCCGCGCCCTCAGCGTCAGCCAGTACCTGGGCTCGATACTGGTGCCGCTGAGTGAGGACAACAAGAGCATCGTGGGCCGCGGTGTCGCGCAAACGCGTGCTGAATGTCCTGCGGGACTGGCCCCTGCCGATATGTCCAGTTGTTTGTCATCTGATCGGCGTGTAGAAGTCGTGGTGGAGTTTGGTTTGCGACCGTAAAGGTGGGATATAGCGTGCTCCCACCGTTGATTCTTCGTCGGGTCAGAACAGCTTGGTGAACAGCCAGTACAGGCTACCCGACAGCAAAATCGCCGCCGGCAACGTCAGCACCCAGGCCATCAACAAATTGCGGATGGTCCGCATCTGCAACCCACCGCCATTGGCCACCATGGTTCCCGCCACACCGGACGACAACACATGGGTGGTCGACACCGGCAACCCATACATATCCGCCGCGCCGATGGTCAGCATCGCCACGGTTTCCGCTGAAGCGCCCTGGGCGTAAGTCATGTGGGTCTTGCCGATTTTCTCGCCGACGGTGACCACGATGCGCTTCCAGCCGACCATCGTGCCCAGGCCCAGTGCGATGGCCACGGCGATCTTCACCCACAGCGGAATAAAGCGCGTGGAGTTGTCGATCTGCTGCTTGAACAGTTGCAGTTTGCCTTGGGTGTCGGCGTCGAAATTGCCGACTTTGCCCTTGTCCATCAAGCGAATGGTTTCGCTGGTCAGGTACATGTCGTTACGCACGTTGCCGACCGCTTCGGCGGGGACCTTGGCCAGGGAGCCGTAGCCTTTTACCTCTTCACCGATATGCCCGGTGAGGGCGGCGAGGGCCGGTACCAATTGCGGGGTGGCTTCCTTGGTGCGCACGTAGGTCGACAGGATCGGCCGCGGATCACCCGGCAACGCCTGCGGCGCGGTTTTCATCAACGCCACCTGGGTCACTTCCGCCACCGCCGCAAACTGCAACGACTGCTCGGCCGGCATGGTGCGGTTCAACGCATACGCCATCGGCAGGGTGCCGACCAGGATCAACATGATCAGGCCCATGCCTTTTTGCCCATCGTTGGAACCGTGGGCGAATGACACGCCGGTGCAGGTGGCGATCAGCATGCCGCGGATCCACCATGGCGGCGGGGTGTCGCCTTTGGGGGCCTTGTACAGCGAGCGGTTTTTCACGAAGGCGCGCAGGGCCAGCAACAGCAAGGCGGCAAACGCGAAGCCGATCAGCGGCGACAGCAGCAGCGCGTAACCGATCTTGATCGCTTGGCTCCAGTCCACACCACTGGTGCCGTCACGCCCGTGCATCAGGGCATTCGCCACGCCCACGCCGATGATCGAACCGATCAGCGTATGGGACGACGAAGCCGGCAGCCCCAGCCACCAGGTGCCGAGGTTCCACAGGATCGCGGCGATCAGCAGGGCGAAGATCATCGCAAACCCGGCCGAGGAGCCGACCTGCAAAATCAGCTCCACCGGCAGCAGGGCAATGATGCCGAACGCTACCGCGCCGCTGGAGAGCAGCACGCCGAGGAAGTTGAAAAAGCCCGACCACACCACCGCGAAATGCGGCGGCAGCGAGTTGGTGTAAATCACCGTCGCTACGGCGTTGGCGGTGTCATGAAAACCATTGACGAACTCGAACCCCAGGGCAATCAACAGCGCCACGCCCAGCAGCAGGAACGGGGTCCAGGTGGTGACCACGGTGCCAAGCTCCTTCATGTCGTGCATCAGGCTGTAGGCGGTGAACAACAGGCCCATGGCGAGCACGGCGAAGAACATGATCACAGTGACCAGCCCGGGTTTCTTGTCCAGCCTGGGTTTGGGATTGGCAGTCGAGGTGTGGGTGGAGGCAGTCAGGGAAGGGGTAGCCATGCCGGAGCATCCAGGTAATGAAGGATGTCGTTCATAGTCATTGCAGAATGTTACAAAGATGCTGCGATAGATCAGTGTTTGTGGAATCGGCTATGTCGCTGGTCTAAAAAACACCGCAGAACCCTGTGGGAGGGAGCAAGTCGAATCGTCGCACCGCCCCTCCCACAGTCGACCGCATTTCAATTAGAGAATTTGCGAAAGGCCCAGCGCCCGGCAATCAAGGTAAACGTCGCGACCAACGCCACCAGAATCCAGAAGCCCTCCGGATCCTGGGATAGCGGCACACCGCCCACGTTCATGCCAAAGAAACCGGCGATGATGTTGATCGGCAGCGCCAGTACCGTCACCACCGTAAGGGTGAACAGGGTGCGGTTGGTTTGCTCGTTGAGGTTGGCGGCGATCTCTTCCTGCAACAACTTGATGCGCTCGCCCAGGGCCGTCAGGTCGTTGATGATCAGCGCGAACTCCTCGGTGGATTTGCGCAGCTCCTTCACGTCTTCCTTTTGCAGCCATTGCGGCGGGCGATTGAGCAGGCGCAGCAGTGAGCCCGGCTCCAGCGCCAGCAGGCGTTGCAGGCGCACCAGCACCCGGCGTGCCGCGCCCAGTTCGGCGCGGTTGGTGGACAGGCGCGAGGACAGCAACTGGTCTTCGATATGGTCGACGCTGATGCTGGTCTTGCGCACGATCTGCGTCAGCACTTCACCCTGGTCGCGCAGCAGGTGCACCAGCAGTTCCAGCGGCGAGCGGAAGTGTTCACCGGCCTTGACCGACGAGCGCAACTTGTCCACCGAGTGCAGCGGTTGCAGGCGCGCGCTGATCAACAGGCGACTGCGGGCGCACACCCACAGCGTGGAAATGTCGGACGAGACCATGCTGCTGAAGTTGAACACCACGTCGTTGACCACCGCCAGCAAGGCCGAGTCGACGTGTTCGATACGCGTGGAGCGTGAGCCCTCATGCAGGGCTTCAAAGAATTCTTCCGGCAACTCCAGGTGCGCCTGCATCCAGCGCTCGCAGGCGGCGTGGGCCAGGTTCAGGTGCAGCCACAGGAATTCTTCCGGGGCCTGGGGGCCTGTGAGCGCCGCGAGTGCGGTGGCCGAATCAATCTGTTCGCCCTTGACGCCAGGACGAAAACGAAAACCGTAAAGCAAGCCAAACAGATCGGAATCCTGGTGGCTGTGGTCAATGCTGTGGTTCATGGAGGCTCGCAGAGAAAGCGCCTGTAGGACGTTTCACAGGATCGCGTGGGCGAATCATTGCAAGGCGGTATGACGGTTATGTGACGGTTTAGCGGTGCCCATAAAAAAACCGCGCCACCCGAAGGTGGCGCGGTTTTTATTGGGCTCAACTCAGGTGTCTAGCTTGTCTTCAAGCACAGCACCTGTCTTGGCATTGAGCTTCACTTCAAAGTTCTTGCCAGCGGTGTCGGTCAGATCAACTTCGTAGACCAGTACGCCGCTGTTGTTGTAGTCCAGCTCGGTATCGTTGATGGTGGCGCCAGCATGTTTGGCCACGGCGGCAGCGTTGAGTTTCTCGAAAGGCATCACGGCGCCGGATTTGAGCAAGCCTTCAATCTGGTCCGGACGAACATCAGCCTGGGCCAGGCCGGCAGTCACGGTCAGGGCAGCGGCGGCGAACAAAGCGGTCAAAGTTTTCATGGTGTGTCCTTCTTGGGTGAGCTGTTTAAGTGGCGCCAGATTAACCAGCGCAACTTAACTCATCCTTAATGGCGCACAGCCACCGACCACGTTAGTACTTATAGTCGTTGAGCAGATCCTGCACGCTCGACGACGGCCAGCGCTTGTAGAACTTCAACAGTTCGGCGGCGCGGTTGGTGAAGATGCCATCGACGCCGGCCTTCATGACTTTTTCGAAGTCCACCGGTTCATCCACGGTGTACACGTGCACCAGCAGGCCCTTGTCGTGGGTCAGCTTGTTCATTTCAGGCTTCACCAGGTCGGTGTAGCTCTGGTCACCATGGTCGGTCAGTTCCGCCGACGGGCCGGTGCCGATGGCGCCGAAGCTTTTGGCGTCGTCGACCCATTTTTCGAACTCGGCGGCGTCCTTCGGCTCCTGTTTGGCGTAGTAGGCGGCCTTGGTCGGCTCGCCGGATTCGGCGAAGGTCTGCTTGGATTTCGGCTCGATGCTGCCTTCACCCACCCACAACAGCAGGATCTTCGGGGTATTGGGCATTTCTTTCTGCAGCTCTTTGAGGCTGGCGGTTTCGAAGGTTTGCAGCACCACGCGGCCTTTACCCTGGCCAACGCCGGTGTTGCTCTTGCCGAGCTTGGAGCCGGCGGAGCTCAGCCAGCCTTTGTCCAGCAGCTTGTTTTTCAGGTCGGCTTCGATGCCCGGGAATTGCTTGGGCTCCTTGGTTTCGATGTACAGGCCGGGTTTGTGCTGCGGGTTGCCCTCGGCAATCTTGATGATGTCGTCCAGGCTCAGGATCTTCAGGCCGACGAAGCCAGGACGCGCGCGGTCCGGGTAGGCGGCGTTGAACCAACTGCCGGCGTCGAGGGTTTGCAGTTCTTTCCAGGTGAACTCGTTGGCCGGCGCGTCTTTGCGCTCGGGGAACTTGGTGGCCACGTCAGTGGTGCGTTGCAGGTTGTTGTCATGCAGGGCGAACAGCACGCCGTCCTTGCTGCGCTGCAGGTCCAGTTCCAGGTAGTCGGCGCCCAGGTCGCGCGCGACCTTGTAGGCCGCGGCGGTGGATTCGGGCGCGTCGTACGAGGCGCCACGGTGGGCGATCACGGCGGGGTAGGGAATGCCTTCGTTTGTGGCCAGTTCAGCCGGGCTGATCGGGTCGGCAGCCTGTGCCTGGCCCAGGCCGAGCATCAGCGCCAGCAGCAAGGCGCTCTTGGTAAACGTGACCGGCATATGCGAAGTCCTTTCGTGGAGGTAGCTTTGAGAAGGCCTCCTTTTTAACAATTGCTTGCGAAAGGCGCTATCACCAAACCGACATTAACGTGCGCGGACACCAATTTTCTTGGTTTTTTGGCGGCGCATTGCAATACTCCTGCCCCAAACCGGCCCGTTAGAGGACGGTAATTTCTGCCATGCGTGTAAACCATCTTTCCAGTCCCTGTGGGGCTTTTCATTGAGGTTTACCATGCGCATCACGTCCGAACTTATCTGCCAGGCCGCCGACCAACTCCAGGGTTTTGTCGGCCTCAACCGCAAGACCGGCCAGTACATCGTACGTTTCAGTGAAGACTCCTTCGGCATGGACGTGGCCGACGACGGCATCATCCCCACCGCCGAATTCGTCTGGCTACCGGGCCCCGAGCAAACCATGACGCTGTCGCGCGAGCGCATCCAGTTGCTGCTCGACCAGAACATCGACGACCGCATCAACATCACCGAGCCGTTGCGCGTGTATATGCGGCGGGTGGAGATTCCACAGATCAGTGCGGTGCGCAGTTTGGTGAGCTAGATGGATACGATTGGTTGAGCGATGCAGGATCAAATGTGGGAGCTGGCAAGCCCCTCCCACACATTTTTGCGGTGTTTGCCAGGCAGTGTTTCAACGCTTGAAGCTGTAGGCCCTTTCCACTTTGCACACCCGCGTCTGAAACGCCGAGTACCAGGTGGAGCGCCCCTGCTCACGCACAGCCCGGTGCTCGGCCTGCTGCTTCCAGGCCAGGATCGCCGCCTCGCTGCTCCAATACGACACGGTAATCCCCAAACCATCCTCCCGCGCGGATTCCACCCCCAGAAACCCAGGTTGTTCCCGCGCCAGTTCCAGCATGCGGCCGGCGGCATCAAAGTAACCTTGATCGCCGTCGGTGCGCAGTGAGCTGAAAATCACCGCATAGTAGGGCGGGGCGGGTGTCTTGGCGATCATGCCGACTGCGCCTGGCAGGCCTGGAGCAGGGCGATCGCCAGGGGCGGTGTGATGCCTTTGAGCGCCGCGCGTTCGGGTTGGAACAGGGTGGCGACGTAGAAGGGGTGATCGAGCAACTCCACGGCCCGCAGGTCGCCTGCCGAGTCATGGCCGGTGGGGATCAGGTCGCCCTCCAGCAATGCGCTGGCGAATGCGGGGTTCATGCCGTAGCGACAGCGATAACCTTCTTCGATATCCAGGTGGCCGTAGGCTTCGGCAATGCGCGTGTAGGGCGCCAAACGCAAGGTATCGGTGGTTTCCACCAAGGCGCAGCTCAGGGGCGTGATGACGGCGCGCTTGGCATCGGGCGCCAGTTCGCCATGCTCGGCGTCGGCCCAGCCCATTACATTGCGGGCATATTCGAGCACCGCATGTTGAAAACCGCCGCAGGTGCCCAGGAACGGTCGGCGTTGTTCGCGGGCAAAACGGATCGCCCGCAGTGCGCCGTCGGTGTCACGGTAGGGGCTGGCGGGCACGCACCAGAATCCGTCGAAATCGTGCAGGGTGTCGGGGAGTCTGTCCGTGTCAAGCCATTGGGGACGCACGCTCAGGCCCAGGGCGCCGGCGGCCTGCTCCAGTGCCACGGGAATGGCCTGGTGAGCGATGACTCCGGGGTTGTAGTCGCCGATCAGGGCGAGGTGCACAGTGCGAGTGTTCATTGTGTGTATCCCATGGCTTGTGGTGTCCTGGTACGCACTATAGATTGGCGTCCACGCAATCAATATTGGCGTTTGCCCACATGCTCAATGCAGCGACGCACTACTCAATTGACTACCCCGACCTGTCCCTGATCCTCGCCCTGGTGCGTGGCGGCAGCCTGGCGCGGGCGGCGGCGCTGTTGCGGGTGGACGTGTCGACGGTATTTCGCGCGGTACGCCGCCTGGAGGCGGCGCTCGGCCAGACGCTGTTTGAAAAAAGCCGCGCCGGTTACTTGCCCACCAGCCTGGCCAGCCACCTGGCGCAGCAGGCCGAGCGCGCCGAGCAAGCCCTGGAAGCCGCGCGCATCGGGGTGGAGCAGGGCGGTGAAGTGATCAGCGGCACGGTGCGCCTGACCTGTACCGACTCGGTACTGCAAGGTCTGTTATTGCCGGCTCTGGCGCAGTTCATGCCGCAGTATCCGGCGCTCACGCTGGAGCTGAGCACCTCCAATGATTTCGCCAACCTCAGCCGCCGCGATGCGGATATCGCCCTGCGCCTGACCAGGACACCGCCCGAGCATCTGGTAGGACGTTGCCTCGGTACGGTGGCGTACCAAGTCTGCGCCAGTGCCGACTACGCCCGTGACCATGCAGGCCGCGCGCTGGCCGAGCTGGCCTGGATCGCGCCGGATGACTTCCTGCCCGACCACCCCACCGTCGCCTGGCGTCGCGAGCATCTGCCGGGCGTACGCCCCAGCTATCGTTGCAACAGCATGTTGTCTGTCACCGAGTTGGTGCGTGCCGGGCTGGGGGCGGCGGCGTTGCCGGATTTTTTACTGGATGAACGCCTGCAAACCCTGGGCCCTGCGTTGGCCGGGCATGACACGGCGCTGTGGTTGCTCACGCGCCCGGATTGCCGGGCACTGCGCTCGGTGGTGACGCTGTTTGATGAGCTGGCGCGGCATGTGCGCTTAAACACCGGACACAACCAGGTCTAAATGTAGGAGTGGATTACTGAGGTTTTCGTACGAAGTGCTCATGCATTTCGCACGTCAGGCTGTCGATGTGTTCCGTCAGTTGCTTGGTCATTTCGGTCAGCCGGGTGTTTTGTTCCAGCAATTCGAGCAACTGTTTGGTGGTTTGTTCGGCCTGGGCCTGACGCTCGGTATTGGCGATCGCCAGCGCTTCGCGGTGCTGGGCGTCGGCGTCGGATTGGGCTTTGTCGCGTGCGGCCTGGCGCGTCTGGGCCAGCAGGATCAAGGGCGCGGCATACGCCGATTGCAGGCTGAAGGCCAGGTTGAGCAGGATGAACGGGTAGACATCAAAGTGGGTGACGCCGGTCGCGTTCAGCGCCACCCACAGCACCACGATCGCCGTTTGCGCACCCAGAAAGGTGGGGGTGCCGAAGAAGCGTGCGAAGGCTTCGGCCTTGAGCGCAAAGGTGTCGTTGCCGAACGTGGGGGCCAGGTGGGCATGCGGACGGTGGAAACGCAGGTGGTCGACAGGCGCGGTTTTGGGTTTTTCTGGGATCATGGCGAACTCGGGTCATCAACATTGAGACAGGGTTTCACTATAGCCGTGGCGACCTGTCTGACGCATGAATAACCAAGGCCTGCTCAGCGGCCACCACGCTCATTGGCAAACGCGCTCACCGCCTGCACCGCCTCGCTGGTGCCTTGGCGAATCTGCAGGATCACCGTGCCGGCGCGGTTGGCCAGGTCCACACCCTGGGCGGCGCGGTCGCGGGTGCCGTCCATGCTGTCGATGGCCTGGCGGGTCTCGTCCTGGATCATCGCGATCATGCTGGAGATTTCCGTGGTCGAGCCGCTGGTGCGCGCGGCCAGTTGCCGAACTTCATCGGCCACCACGGCAAACCCGCGTCCTTGCTCGCCCGCCCGCGCCGCCTCGATGGCCGCGTTGAGGGCCAGCAGGTTGGTCTGGTCGGCGATGCCGCGAATGGTGTTGACGATGGTGCTGATTTGCTGCGAACGCTCGCCCAACTTGGCAATCAGGTGTGATGAACTGTCGATGTCGGCGGCAATGTTGCGCATGTCGTTGGCGCTTTGCTGGATCACCTCGGCGCCTTTTTCAGCAATGTCCCGGGTGTTGAGGGAGATGTGATACGCCTGGGCGGCGCTTGCCGTATCGGCGGCATGTTGCCGGACCATGTCCGTCACATCCGAGGCGAACTTCACCACCTTGCACAGCCGCCCGCTGGCGTCGTACACCGGGTTGTAGTTGGCTTCGAGCCAGACCGGCCGGCCGTTTTTATCCACGCGCTCGAATTGGCCGCTGAAGAACTCGCCCTGGTTCAGGCGCTGCCAGAAATCGCGGTATGCCGAACTGTTGGCCAACGCCGGGGTACAGAACAGGCGGTGATGCTGGCCCTGGATCTGCGCCAGGCTGTAGCCCATACGCTGCAGGAAGTTTGCATTGGCCGTAAGGATGCTGCCATCGAGGTTGAACTCGATCACCGCCATCGCCCGGCCGATAGCTTCCAGTTTGGCGTTGGCTTCGCTTTCGGCTTGCAGGCGCGAGGTGACATCCATGGCGTACTTCACCACCTTGATCACTTGGCCGGTGTCATCGCGCACCGGGTTGTAACTGGCCTCCAGCCATACCGATTGACCGTTGCCAGCCACGCGTTCGAACGTCCCGGATTGGAATTGACCACTGCGCAAGTTTGACCATAACTGCTGGTACTCGGCGCTACGGCTGTACGTCGGTGTACACAGCATCCGATGGGGCTGGCCCACGATCTGCTCGGCGCGGTAGTGCAGGGTCTTGAGCAGATTGTCATTGGCCCGCAGCACCGTGCCTTGCAGGTCGAATTCGATCACCGCCATGGAGCGCTCGATCGCGTCCAGCATGCTGGCCTGATGAGCGACCATGTGTTGCAGCGAATGGATGGTTTTTTTATGGGCGTTGAATAGCATGTTCGGTGGCTCGGGCAAGCAAACGTCGTCGGGGTTTTCCATGCGTGGGCGCCTGCCCCGTTCGGCGCCGGGCCTACGGTTGACGTGCTCATTGCCAGCGTCCTGATGCTGACAGCGGGGGGGTAACAGAGGGTTAAGAGTGATCAGCCTGACGAGAAGTTCGCCTCAAGGGCAGGACCTTTTTTGGGATGGCGACCGGTGGTGGCATTTTGCTTTTTTTGCCACCGTCAGCCAGGACATTCAGCCGCGATGTGGTGCGACGGCTTCAAGCCGTATGGGCGATCTGCGCGTCGCTCACATTCACGCGGTTGCGCCCCGTGTCCTTGGCTGCATACAGCGCCCGGTCCGCAGCGTTGAGCCACATGGCGGCATCACTGAAGAAGGGCTGGTAATCCGCCAAACCAATACTCAGGCTCACGCGCAGTTCGGGGATTTGCGGGTTGCGGTAGTTGCTGAAGATTTCGCGCATGCGCTCCATGCGTCGCGCTGCTTCTTCCTGGCGCATTTGCGGAAGAATCACACAGAACTCATCGCCACCGTAACGCCCTGCCAGGTCGTCGTCCCGCAGGTTGCGACGCAACTCCAGGCTCAGTTGGCGCAGTACGGCGTCACCGACAATATGGCCATGGGTGTCGTTGATCCGTTTGAAATGGTCAATGTCGATCAGCGCGATGGTGGCCTGGCTGTGTTGCTGCTGGCATTGGTGGAATTTGAGGTGCAGCAGGTCTTTCCACGAACCGTGATTGAGCAGCCCGGTGAGACTGTCGATGCGGCTCAGGGCACTGAGCGCGCGTTTATGTTCCGACAATTTGATCGCCAACTGGTAGCAGACCATGCCGATGGCCATAGGATAGAGGGTCAGCATCGGCAGGCAGGCATACACCTGCTCCAGGCTGACAGAGGGGTTGAACTTGAAGCCGAACAGCAGAGCGGCCACGGCTGCGCCAAGCAACTGCGCCAGGGCGCCGCGCAACAGCAGACGTTTGCCGCCGGCGGCGACGTTGTTCATCGACACCATCGACAGCAGCGTCACCGTCGTTAACGGGGTGAATTGCAAGGCGGCGGCCCAGAACCCGCTGAACAGGGCGTCATACACCAGATTGCGCTGTTCGGCGTCGTAGGGGACTTTGGCATGGGTTGCCAATTGATACGCCAGGTGCGGCCAGACAACGCCATTGATCAGCAGCAGCACCCAGATCCAGCCAGGCATCGGCAGTGGATACAGGGCGGCGATCACGCCGATGCTGCACATGGCGGCGCCGATGATCCTTGGCCTGTAGATACGCCTGGCGAACGAAAGCCCTTTGCCTTGTCTGTTTTCCATAAATTCCTGGGGCAGCTCGTTTTTGCAGTACGACAGCACGCGCTCGCGGGGCTAACCGTTGATCGGATAAGAAGGGTGAATATTGTCTGTGATTCGCGCAGGAATAATCAGTGGCCTTAGAGGCCATTTGCGCAAAACAGAGGGCGAATGCGTCAAAAGCGACCTTAAATGTCGCGCATACAACCGAGGTTTACGCCTGCCGAGGAGAGACGATTTCGTAACCGGCCAGGAACAGGTCGATGGCCGACTCAATCACGCTGGCCTGGCTGGCTGCATCGAGGGTGGGTTGGCCCAGGGTGATCTGTGGCCAGAAGGCGAAGGCCTTGAGCATGCTCTGGATCTGGTGGGCGGCAAACGCCGGGTCTGTGCAGGAGAGGCGACCGTCTTGCTGGGCGGCGCGTACCCATTGGGTGAAGCCTTCTTCACGCTGGCTCAGGCGGTTGACCATGTCTTGCGCGCGTTCCGGCGAATGGATAGTGGCGGCAATGGCAACTCGGGCCAGATCAAGGAAGTTGGCGTCCGACATCATCTTCATCTTCGCTTCCAGCAAACCGCGCAATTGTTCGCGCAGGGGGCGTTCGCTGGCGTAGCTGACGTCCAGTTGCGCTGCGCTGCTGGCCCAGAGCTGGTGAAGGATCTCGGCGAACAGCTCTTCCTTACTGGGGAAGTGGTTGTACACCGTGCGCTTGGAAACGCCGGCGGTGGCCGCGATCTTGTCCATGCTGGTGACCTCGAAGCCGTTGGCCCGAAACTCGGCGATGGCGGCAGCCACGATGGCTTCGCGTTTGCGGTCGGTGAGGCGTAGAGGGGCAGTCATGGGTAGCGTTCGGCTCTTGGGCGGCAAAATTACACTCGGTAGTTTACTTGCTCCGGATTTTGTTGCAATCTTGAAACTACACTGTGCAGTGTAATTCGTGAGCGGACCGTAGGAGTCACTCTGTAATGGCAACTATCTCTTCCCGTGTCGACCCTTCGCCTGTCGCGCTCCAGCCTGCCGAGCAAGGCCAGGGGCACTTCAGCAACAACCCGCCGGTGCCACACGGTGGGTTTGGCAAAACCTTGCGTATCTTCTGGAACATGCTGTTCAACAAACCACGCAGCACGCGACCGGTGGGAACGATCCCGGTGCAGCCGCTGACCCGCGAGCAATTGTTGGCGGCGCCTGACCACAGTGTGTTTCGCCTTGGGCATTCCACGGTATTGCTGAAAATGCGCGGCAAGTTCTGGGTAACCGACCCAGTGTTCGCCGAACGCGCATCGCCGTTCAGCTGGGCCGGTCCCAAGCGCTTCCATCAACCGCCGATCAGCCTTGAAGAACTGCCCGCCCTAGAGGCGGTGATTCTTTCCCACAATCACTACGACCATCTTGACCGCAAGGCCGTCATGCAGTTGGCCGACAAGACCCAGTACTTTCTTGCGCCGCTCGGCGTGGGCGACCTGTTGATCAAATGGGGGGTGGAGGCCGGCAAGGTCCGTCAACTGGATTGGTGGCAGGGCACCGAGGTAGATGGCCTTCGTTTTATCGCCACCCCTGCGCAGCATTTTTCCGGGCGCGGCCTGTTCGATGCCAACCAGACCCTGTGGTGTTCCTGGGTAATGATCGACGGCCCACGCCGAATCTTTTTCAGTGGCGATACCGGTTACTTCGACGGCTTCAAGCGCATTGGCGAACAGTACGGCCCGTTTGACCTGACGTTGATGGAAACCGGCGCCTACAACGTCGATTGGCCCCACGTGCACATGCAGCCGGAGCAAACCCTGCAGGCGCATATCGATCTCAGGGGCCGCTGGCTGCTGCCGATCCACAACGGCACCTTCGACCTGGCGTTTCATGCCTGGCATGAACCGTTTGATCGCATTATGGCGTTAGCCTGGGAACGCAATGTGTCGATTACCACGCCACCGATGGGGCAGGCATTCAGCCTGAGCCAGCCCGAGCGCGGCTGTGCATGGTGGCTGGAGGTGGAAACACTGGGCGCGCAGGCGCCACTCATGAGCTGATAGCGCTGCTGTCGGAAAAAGGAGTTTGCAAGCTGTTTCAGAGCTGCGACAAGCGCCGGTGAAGGGTGCGATCATCCCCCGAAACAGACTTTTCAGGGGGCGTTCTGATGGAATGCAGCTGTAGGAAATACTGGCGTGCGGGGCTGCCTTGCCCGACGATGCAACCGCCGCCTGCGTTAATGGAACCCGCAGGCACCGCGGCTGCCCATCCTCCCGCCGAGCGCGCGAGCCCGCGCAGTATTGCTTTTGATGTCGAGCCTGCACCGGCTCATCCTGGCGTTCTGGTCCCTGGATACAACGCCCTCGCGCTTCCCCTCAAACCCCTGCGTGACCCTGCGTTGTCATTGATCGCCTTGAGCGGGGTAGACCCGTCAGAGCCCGTGATGGTGGAAGTGCCGCTGGTGCAAAACAACAGCGCTTTTACCTGCGCACGCACCTTGGCTGGCAGGCGCGTGGGGTTTGCCGACCGATATCAGCGTGGCGATGAGCATTGCCCCATCGAACACCGTGCTTCGTTCAGTCGCGCGCTGGATGTGTTGCGCAGCGCCGGTGCGCAGCTGTTGCCGGTGCCGGCACAACTGCCGGATGATGGCCTGTACTTCAACCTGCATACCCGTAATGAAATCGATGAACGGGTGACTGAATATCGGCTGGATGCCCTGGTGTCGGACAGCCAGAGCGATGCCTTCCATGCGGCCTGCTGGAGTGGCTATCCGGTCATCCGCGAGCCACTCGATGACGGCGCGACGCTGTGGTTCTACGCCGCTCGCTGGTCGAGGGATTCGCTGGCAGACCTGGTACAGAGTTATCGCAGCGTGCGTGACCTGATGGACTTACGGCATGGCTTATAGAATTCACATCCTCGGCGCTGCGGGTGCCGGCACCACCACCCTGGGCATTGCCCTGGCCAGACGACTGAACGTCGATTACTTCGACACCGACGACTTTTACTGGCAGCAAACAGAATCCCCCTTCACCGTGGCCCGGCTCAAGGGTGAACGCATCCGTTTGTTGCAGGAGCACACCGCCGGGCTTGAAGGCTGGGTGCTGTCCGGCTCGCTGTGCGGCTGGGGTGACCCGATGATTGAGCAATTCACCCACGTGGTCTTCCTGCGCCTGGACCCGCAAGTACGCTTGCAGCGCCTGCGCCTGCGGGAAGTGCAACGCTATGGTGACCAGATCCTCAAAGGCGGCAGCCGCCATGACAACAGCATCGCCTTCCTGGCCTGGGCCGCGCGCTACGACGAAGGCAACCACAGCCTGCGCAGCTTGCGTCGGCATGAAACCTGGTTGAAGGCGCTGGAGTGTCCGGTGATCCGGTTGGACTCTACGCACCATTCGGTTGAGGCGTTGGTGGATCGATTGATACCGTTGTTGAGCCCATCCACCGAGCGATGACGCCTTGTGCAGTCGGTTCGGCAGGGGGGGTCTCGAATCGCCGAGCACTCATACCCCACCCCGGCGCAAACCCCGGAAAAAACACCAACCCTTCAGCCTCCAGCCGAAAGGCCAATGCCAGGCGGGTCTCATCACCCACGTCAGCCTGGCTTTCAAACTGTTGAATCGCTTCCACCGCTACGCCCGCCTGGCGGGCCAGGTCTTCGCGGCTCCAGCCCAGCATGGCGCGGGCCTGTACGCTGTGTTTGGCGGTGAATTGATGCAGGACGATCTGCTGTTCTACGAAAGAGCTCATTGCCAGAGAGGACATGGGGTTCTCCAGGATTCGACGGGGGAGGGCAAACTATACTGTGTTTTTGTACAGTTGTTTTGACCGCTCATCAACTGATTATTTTTTATTGCTGTCCCGTTTGCGTTACTTTTAGCGATGCCACTCACTTATCCCCGGAATCTGCTGTGCTCACGTTCAATTGCTCTCAAGCCGCCTGCGACTTTTTCAGCCGTATCCACAAGGGCAAAAAAATCACACCTATTGAAAAAGTCGTAGCCTTGAGTGCTGGCGACACTGAGTTGCAGGCGGACCCTGAGCAATGGTTGGTCCACGCCGCAACGGTCAAACGCAAACATGTGTTGGTAGTCATCCATTTGAAGACGCGCTACAGCATGTTGTTCTTTGATATGGCAAAGGCCGATGACGCAAGCTTTGTGCAGGCCTTTATCCATCGCTGGGTAGACGGCGTGATGGACATGGCTTTGAAGTGCGGCGTACTGGACATGATCGACCCGCAGGCTTGCGCACGTCTAATGAGCGACGCAGGGCAATCCTATCGCCTGCTCCAGCGCGGCGACCGTAGCAGCCAGACGCAAATCAATGAAATCCTCCGAGTGTTCAAATGGAACGCCGAAGACTTCGACTTCGTGACGCAGCCATGGAGCGCAAGGCGCTATGACGTGGGGATCAACCGCACACCCAGAACGATCGCCGGGATAAAAGGCTATGGATGGCCCGACCAGGAAATGCTCATCCATTGGTTGACGGCAGTGGGCGGCGTGGACGCGGCAACAGCCCAACGAGCCCGCGAGCAATATCGGCAGGCATCTCTGTCAGGCGCAATGCCCTGACATGCTTATAGCCCCGGCGCCTCCCGAATAATCAGGTGGTCCAGGTTCTCGATATTGGCACTGAACACGCCGAACGTCTGCTCGGGGTTTTTCTTGCTGGGCACCTGTTTCAGTTCCGGCGTCACGCCGTAGAAGAAGCAATACAAGGCCCGCTCGCTGTCCACCGCGGCCTTGATCTGTTCCAGGAACGCCGTGCGTTTGCGGTAGTTCTCGATAAGTTTTTTGCTCAGGTAGACGTTGACTGAGTAAGGCTTTTTATCGAGCCACACCTTCTTTTCGAAGTCGATGCGAAAGCTGCTGGTGTAATCCTTGATGGCCTTGATCTTGCCCCAGTAGATCAAGCCCTTGTTGTCCTGCAGGTACTCGATCTTCTTGAAAAACGTCCAGTAGGTCGCGGTGTGGTCGCCGATTTTCAGCGGCATGGACTTGAGCGTGTCCTTGTCGTCGATATTGGAGACGTAGCATTCCACCGGGTGGGCGAACACACTGGTTTTGTCCGGGGTGGTGTCGTTGGCACTGTGAGAGGCGGTCACACGATGCGCAGGAGACTTGGCGACCTCTTGTGGGACGTTTCCTTCGATACCACTCGCTGGGGGTTTACGTTCGTATTGGCGGCGCGTCAGTACGAACTCCGACGGGAAGTGGTCCTCGCGCTCGTCATCACTTTCACCCGTAGCGGCCTTGTGATTGCTGGCGTAGCGGCAGCCGTCGATATGCCGGGTGCTGGTCTTGTTCTTGAAGTGCGGCGTGCGCAGGTAGTTGACGTTCTTGGCGTTGAAGGTGCTTAGCGCATTACCCGCCTCGAACGCCAGGCGGCAGGCATCGTTGGGGCACAGGAAGCTGTCCTGCTCCGAATCGTAGGCGGCGGTTTCGTCGAAATTCAGGTCTCTTACGTCGTAGATCGACAGTTTGTCGTCGAGACTCAGGCTGTAGGCCGTGTCGAATTTCATGGGGGCTCGGGTCCGTGAGAGATATGGCTGGATATTACGCAAATATCAGTCTTTACGAAGCACAAATGTGGGAGCTGTCGAGCCCCAGCGAGGCTGCGAAGGGAGCGCCTCGGTTCACTTGGCGAGCGCGCTATTTGTATCGATACATTTTTCCGCATAGGCAGCAAGCCATCTGACTTTTATTGTCTTTCCCATCCCGGAGAAGGGTGCCTATGCATCAAACAAAAATCACCTCAGGCAATCAGCGAATTAAAGAGCCCTTCAACGACTGAACATGTTTGGAAAAGCTGCAATCGCTCCGTCAGCCGCTTGTAGTTAAGCGAAAAAAAGACCTAAATAACGACCTATTTTAAAGGGGGATCTCCATGCAACTCATTCTGGCTGACGTGGCTGTCAGCGTATCCGAACTCAAAAAGAACCCGTCATCCGTCATGAACGGAGCCAACGGCTCGGCGGTGGCTGTCCTGAACCACAATCGCGTGATGGGTTATATGGTACCGGCAAGCGTCTACGAGGCAATGGTTGAACGCCTTGATGAGCTGGAGCTGGTGCAATTGGTCAAGGAGAGGCTGGACGCCAAGGAGGTGCTGATTCGGGTGTCCCTTGATGAGCTGATTGCTGAGGCAGAGGCGGATATCGCCAATGGGCATTGAGTTTAGTATTGAGTGGGATCCAAAGGCATTAAAGGAACTCAAAAAACTGGACGGTACACTTCGTCATCAGTTTTTGCGCAAACTTCAAGAGCGCCAAGATCACCCGCGGGTTCCAGGTGATGCGCTTTATGGAATGAAGGATTGCTACATGATCAAATTACGTGGGGCCGGCTACCGGCTGGTTTACCGTGTTGAGGACGATCGAATAGTCATCCTCGTATTAGCGGTGGGTAAGCGCGAGCGTAGCACTGTCTACGATTCGGCCAAGAGCCGATAAGCATTGAGTTAACCTGGTTTAACCGCTCAACCCCAAGCACCCCATGCTAGTGCGCGACCCTCAAGCCTAAACCGCTCAACTGTGGGAGCTGTCGAGCCCCAGCGAGGCTGCGAAGGGATCGACTCGGTGTTCCACCGATCCCAATTACCCGCATCACCGCTGCAACCGGGCCCGCTTTTTCTTCTTCGCATGAAAGTGCCGAAAATGCGCATCCTGCGCCGCCGCCAACAATTCCCTATCCCCCCGCGTATCGCCCCAGGCCCTGAGCCGATACTCCCCCAAGTCCCCATACACCGCCTCAAGCCGCAGCACCTTGTTCTCACAACGGCAGTTATTCCCGGTGAGCTTGCCGGTCAGCACCCCGTCCACCACCTCAAGCTCAGTCCCGATCAAGCGGATCCCAAGCCGATCGGCAAACGGCTGCAACACCAGCGCCGGCGACGCCGAACACAGCGTCACCACCGCCCCCGAGCCCAACTCCTGCTCCACCGACAACACACCCGCCGGGCGCATCAACCGCGCCCAATTGCGCTGGCAATACTCCTCGGCCTTCTGCTGCACCCAGGACTTTTCCACGCCAGTCATAAAGGTGCGGATCAACTGCGCCTTCAACTCATCCCGGCTGATCTGCCGCACCAGAAAGCGCAGCCCCGGCACCGCCAGCTTGACCATCCGGCCATAGAACGCGCCGGTGCCGAAGGCAAACTTGAGGAAGGGCACGAAACTGTCGTGGTGGGTGAGGGTGCCGTCGAAGTCAAAGACGGAAAGTACTTTGGCGTCAGCGGGGCCGGCTTCGAGCATGTCTGGGTTCACGGGTTGGCCTCGGTCCTATTTAATAGTTTTAGCGTGCATCAGCTGTGACAGCAGGAGTCTACTCCTGTGCCAATCTTCCGATTTTGGCGTAAAGCCCTTCGGTAAATGCCTCCCGGTCGCTCGACTGGTGACAACGCTGATGGCAGTTGGGGCACAAGGCTACAGCATTGGTGATGCGATCCGAACCCTTCTGGGCCAGGTGCTTGACGTGATGTACTTCAAGAAATGGCAGACCATCGACCTCGAACGGCGCGTTAGAGCCACAGCCTTCGCAGATGCCTTTGGCTTCCTTCAGCACCCAGGCGCGTACTTTTGGATCGCGAACGAAGGAGGTGCTGACGGTGGATACTTTCTGTGGTTGGGCAATGCCGTCCGGTAGTTTTGGGAAAGGTTGTTGCTGCAGTTTGGACGCGCGGCGGATAAGCGTTTGCTCGTCTGCTGTTTGGGCGGCGTCTTCGGATTCGAATACACCCTGCGCTGCGAGGGCTTGGCGGATGCGTTGTTCTACGCCGGTGCCAACATTTTTGGCAGGCTTATAGCCTTCGATGCGGTCCCAGCCCATACGCACAAGCACGGTGGAGATGTTTTGCATGCGGAATTCGATGGAGCCCTTTGCACGGCCTGCCACCGGACCTTCTCGCAGAAGTCGGTTCTCGAGGGCTTTGTTGAAAGGTTGGCCGTTTTTTTCCCAGGCCAACATCTTTAAGTAAGCCTCCACCGCAGCTGCCAGCTCCGCGTCACTCCAGTCCGTTTTGTCTTTCGTTATGTCCATACAGCCGCCGAGGGTAGAAAACCCTCGGACGATACTGAGTAGCCACTATTGAGTCTACGAAATTTCCTACGGGCAGGTCGGAATTGGCAGTCGTCTGTGCTAGTAGATTCGCTGCTTCATTGGGAACGGTTGCATGAGCTTTCGCCACCACGGCGTCTTTGCTCGCTCTCTGCATCAACCGATCCATGGCTGATGTTTTCGTAGGAAGGGTCTTGTTCAATCCAGTGAGCATAAAAAAGCCCTGAACAAGTCAGGGCTCTTTAGTGTTACTTGATTTGGGAATCAATCCCAGCTCAACGCCCCACCCGTCTGATACTCAATCACCCGAGTCTCAAAGAAATTCTTCTCTTTCTTCAAGTCCATGATCTCGCTCATCCACGGGAACGGGTTCGTCGTGCCTGGATATTCTTCTTTAAGACCAATCTGCGACAGACGACGGTTAGCAATGAACTTGAGGTAATCCTCCATCATCGCCGCATTCATGCCCAGCACCCCACGCGGCATGGTATCCCGCGCGTATTCAATCTCCAACTGCGTCCCCTGCAGAATCATCTGGGTCGCTTCTTCCTTCATCTCGGCATCCCACAAGTGTGGGTTTTCGATTTTGATCTGGTTGATCACATCGATACCGAAGTTCAGGTGCATCGACTCGTCACGCAGGATGTACTGGAACTGCTCCGCCACGCCGGTCATTTTGTTGCGGCGGCCCATGGAGAGGATCTGGGTGAAGCCGCAGTAGAAGAAGATGCCTTCCAGCACGCAGTAGTAGGCGACCAGGTTGCGCAGCAGTTCCTTGTCGGTGTCGACGGTGCCGGTTTCGAACTTCGGATCGGAGATCGAGCGGGTGTACTTGAGGCCCCAGGCGGCCTTTTTGGCGACCGATGGAATCTCGTGGTACATGTTGAAGATCTCGCCTTCATCCATGGCCAGCGATTCGATGCAGTACTGGTAGGCGTGGGTGTGGATCGCTTCTTCGAAGGCCTGGCGCAGGATGTACTGGCGGCACTCCGGGTTGGTGATCAGGCGGTACACGGCCAGGACCAGGTTGTTGGCGACCAGGGAGTCGGCGGTGGAGAAGAAGCCGAGGTTGCGCATGACGATGCGGCGTTCGTCGTCGGTGAGGCCTTCGGGGTTTTTCCACAGGGCGATGTCGGCGGTCATGTTGACCTCTTGCGGCATCCAGTGGTTGGCGCAGCCGTCGAGGTACTTCTGCCAGGCCCAGTCGTACTTGAACGGCACGAGTTGGTTGAGGTCGGCGCGGCAGTTGATCATGCGTTTTTCATCGACGGCGACGCGGGCGGAGGCGCCTTCGAGTTCGGCGAGGCCTTCGGCGACGTCGAGTTTGTCCAGGGCGGCCTTGGCGCGCACGATGGCGGCCGAATCATTGGCGGTGACGGCGCGGGCTTCCACGGCGGCAGCGGCGCCGGCACCGTCGAGGCGGTCCATGTTGGCTTCGGTGGCGTGGCCGGCGTTGGCGCCTTTGGCGGTTACTTCGCCTTCTTCTTCTTTGTCGAATTCGTCCCAGCTCAGCATGACGTGTCGTCTCCTGCGTGAGGGCTCAAAGGTGCCCGTGTGAAACCGGATGGTTGGGTGTTCACACGGCCCAGGGCCGCGGTGGATCTTAAGGAATCGTTTGTTGCAGCAGCTCGCGCAGGCAAATAAACGGAAATGGCGTAGCGGGTCCTGCATGAGGCTGAGGGGCGCAGCGGTAGGTGCAAGCTCGCGCGCAGGCCTCGGTCTGGTGCTTCGTCCCTGTGTAAAGGGATATTGCAGGCCCGATTTACCCGCGCATTATAGGGAAAAATTCGGGTTTGTGTTGCGGCGGATGGTCTCGGCGAGCGGACAAAAAGGCTGCTATTTGGGCCAGAGTGAGGGTTTGCAGGGGTTTGGCGGGGTAGGAGATTTTTGACGGGCGGTGGCGGTTTTTTACTGAGGCGAGCAATGGTGATCAGATTGTAGATATTTGCATTGCTCTACGATGACGCGCTGCCATAAATTGCTGCAGATCAGCGAGGGGGGGCCGCTCTAATGCGCACAATTTCAATCATAAAGGATGGCGACGGGCAGAGAATTCATCTGCCGGCGGATATGGCTTACGACGGTGTGGATGAGTTGGACATTAGTCGGGAGGGCAACACGATTATCTTGCGGCCAGCCAGACCCAGTTGGTTATCTCTGGCGGATTTGCCTAGGGCGGATGAGGGTTTTTTGCAAGAGAGGGAAGAGATAATTAAGGGTGTGAGGCCGGAATAGGGGGCGTTTGGCGCTATTGCATCGGTACGGCTGACACCGCTATCGGGGGCAAGTCGAATCGTCGCACCGCCCCTCCCACATTTGAATCGCGTCGTGCCAGGGGCCGGGCCTTTGCCGCAAGAACGATTTCTTGCGGCGAATAAGCTTCCAGCGTGAAAACTGTTTATCCGTTAGAGCAACCATCGCCCATCACGTGATAATTAAGAACATGGCGCTGGCCTTGGGAATCTTCATATTCCATCTTCACCGGTACAACTTCACAGACATTCGGAACATTGCTCATGGATATAACTTTGGCGACGTCCAGATGGGTGCTGTAGGTGTAGTCCTCAACAACCGGCGCATTCTGGCCGGCCAGTTCGGTGGGGGCTTCGTCGGCCAGGGCGGCGGTTGCACACAGGCTGCTCAGGGCCATCACTACTAACGCTTTCATTCTCTATTGACCTTCTTCAGGGCGAAAGGGGTCACGGGGCCCTTATGAGGCCGCGTGCGTAACTTAAAAGTTGGGAAGTTCGGATTAACGTTGCCTTCGTGGGGGATGTTGCGTTGTTAATCTCAGTGCCGGTTGGCGGAATCGATTTTAGGCGTGCGGGTTATATTCATATACCCGTAGTTTTGATAAACACTTTTGGCGGTTTTTGTAACAATCCTGTGGTAAAGGTTTTTTCACAAACTGGCAAAGCGCCGCAGGCCGCGGGCCAGAGGGGCAAAGGAGGATGTCGGGGTAATTTGTAGGGGCTTGTTACTACCATCGTCGAATGGTTCTATAGGCCAGCCCCGGCTACAACAGGGCCATACAAAAACAACGATTGTCACCGAGGTAAGAAAGATGAGTGCGGCTTCCCTGTACCCCGTTCGCCCCGAAGTAGCAGCCAACACGCTGACCGATGAGGCGACCTACAAGGCCATGTACCAGCAGTCGGTGGTCAACCCCGACGGTTTCTGGCGTGAGCAAGCCAAGCGCCTTGACTGGGTCAAGCCTTTCACCGCGGTCAAGCAGACCTCTTTCGATGACCACCATGTCGACATCAAGTGGTTCGCTGATGGCACCCTGAACGTTTCCTACAACTGCCTGGACCGTCACCTCGCCGAGCGTGGCGACCAGGCGGCGATCATCTGGGAGGGCGATGACCCTGCCGAAAGCCGCACCATCACCTACCGCGAACTGCACGAAGAAGTCTGCAAGTTCGCCAACGCCCTGCGTGGCCAGGATGTGCATCGCGGCGACGTGGTGACTATCTATATGCCAATGATCCCCGAAGCCGTGGTTGCCATGCTGGCGTGTGCCCGCATCGGTGCGATCCACTCGGTGGTATTCGGCGGTTTCTCGCCGGAGGCCCTGGCCGGTCGCATCATTGACTGTAAGTCGAAGGTGGTGATCACCGCCGACGAAGGTGTTCGCGCCGGTAAGAAGATTCCGCTCAAGGCCAACGTCGACGACGCCCTGACCAACCCGGAAACCAGCAGCATCCAGAAAGTCATCGTATGCAAGCGCACCAACGGCGCGATCAAGTGGAACCAGCATCGCGACATCTGGTACGAAGACCTGATGAAAGTGGCGGGCACCGTGTGTGCGCCCAAAGAGATGGGCGCCGAAGAAGCGCTGTTCATCCTCTATACCTCCGGCTCCACCGGCAAGCCCAAAGGCGTGCAGCACACCACCGGCGGCTACCTGTTGTATGCGGCCCTGACCCACGAGCGCGTGTTCGACTACCGTCCGGGCGAAATCTACTGGTGCACCGCCGACGTCGGTTGGGTCACCGGCCACACCTATATCGTCTACGGCCCGCTGGCCAATGGCGCGACCACGCTGCTGTTCGAAGGCGTGCCGAACTACCCGGACATCACCCGGGTGGGCAAGATCGTCGACAAGCACAAGGTCAACATCCTCTACACCGCGCCGACCGCGATCCGCGCGATGATGGCGTCGGGCACTGCCGCTTGCGAAGGCGTGGATGGCAGCAGCCTGCGCCTGCTGGGTTCGGTGGGTGAGCCGATCAACCCCGAGGCGTGGGACTGGTACTACAAGAACGTCGGCCAATCCCGTTGCCCGATCGTCGACACCTGGTGGCAGACCGAAACCGGCGGCAACATGATGAGCCCGCTGCCGGGCGCCCATGCGCTCAAGCCGGGTTCGGCGGCGCGGCCGTTCTTTGGCGTGGTGCCGGCGTTGGTGGACAACCTGGGCAACCTGATCGAAGGCGCCGCCGAAGGCAACCTGGTGATCCTCGATTCGTGGCCGGGCCAGGCGCGTACGCTGTACGGCGACCATGACCGTTTCGTCGACACCTACTTCAAGACCTTCCGTGGCATGTACTTCACCGGTGACGGTGCGCGTCGTGACGAGGACGGTTACTACTGGATCACGGGTCGTGTGGATGACGTGTTGAACGTGTCCGGCCACCGCATGGGCACCGCCGAGATCGAAAGCGCCATGGTTGCCCACCCGAAAGTCGCCGAAGCGGCGGTGGTGGGTGTACCGCACGACATCAAGGGCCAGGGCATCTATGTGTATGTCACCCTCAAAAATGGCGAAGAGCCGAGCGAGGCGCTGCGCCTGGAGCTGAAAAACTGGGTGCGCAAGGAGATCGGACCGATTGCTTCGCCGGATGTGATCCAGTGGGCGCCGGGCTTGCCGAAGACGCGTTCGGGCAAGATCATGCGGCGGATTCTGCGCAAGATTGCTACGGCTGAGTATGACGGGTTGGGGGATATCTCCACCTTGGCCGACCCGGGTGTGGTGGCGCATTTGATTGAAACGCACAAGACCATGAACGTCGCGTAAGGCGGGGTAGGTGGGAAAGAGCCCCATTCGGTGTACGCCGAGTGGGGCTTTTTTGTCATCTCTCAAAACCACTGAGGGCCCCATAGGTTGACCGCATTGCATGGCGAAAATCGAAGGTGGACTGACAGGATTGGCTCTTCACCAGTCCAATAAATATCGGTTTATCACGTAGGAGGTTTCTGAATGTTACCGAGCGGCGCAAATGTGTAACCCGTCGCCCAAACATGAGGCAAAGCGCTACGCCATTGCCTGGAAAAACCCCATTCCAGACATCCCCCGAAATAAGATTAAACGCCACACTTGCCGTGCCAGAAGGCTTTGCGAATAATAGGCCCGCAATTTGCAGCGTCTACAGGTTTACTGTCTTTTGTCTCTGCATAAATTTCAGAGGCTGTCAATGAGCTGGAACTGCTTTCTCGGTGCTTCTGTAAATTGTTGTCGCATTGAGGAAATATCGGCTTCCGGCCTGTCGTTAGAATGCCGATCACTCGCTCGTCGTCTCCAGTGTTGAACTGGCGTAGGACGCAGCACCGCTTTCGGTTTCACCTTCGCCGCATCGTGGGCCATGGCTCATACTGCTGTTTTGCCCTATACCGATGGAGTCCCAAGATGAAGAAACTCGTGCTGTTGGGCGCCCTGGCGCTGTCCGTGCTGTCCATGCAGGTCTTTGCTGAAGGCAAGCCTCTGAAAATTGGTATCGAAGCGGCTTACCCTCCGTTTGCCTCCAAGGCGCCGGATGGCAGCATCGTCGGTTTTGACTACGACATCGGCAACGCCCTGTGCAAGCAGATGGACGTGAAGTGCACCTGGGTCGAGCAGGAATTCGACGGCCTGATCCCTGCGTTGAAAGTACGCAAGATCGACGCGATCCTGTCCTCGATGTCCATCACCGAAGACCGCAAGAAGTCCGTCGACTTCACCAGCCGTTACTACCTGAGCCCGGCGCGCCTGGTGATGAAGGAAGGCACAACCGTCAGCGACAGCCTGGATGAATTGAAGGGCAAGAAGATCGGCGTGCAGCGCGGTTCGATCCACGACCGTTTCGCCAAGGAAGTCCTGGCCCCTAAAGGCGCTACCGTCGTTCCTTACAGCACCCAGAACGAAATCTACCTGGACGTGGAAGCCGGTCGCCTCGACGGCACCGTGGCCGACGCCACCCTGCTGCAGGACGGTTTCCTGAAAACCGACGCAGGCAAAGGCTACGCGTTTGTAGGCCCGTCGTTCACCGACGCCAAATACTTCGGTGACGGCATCGGCATCGCGGTACGCAAGGGCGACAAGGAAAACCTGGACCGCATCAACGCCGCTATCGCCGCGATCCGTGCCAATGGCGAGTACAAGAAAATCCAGGACAAGTACTTCGACTTCGATATTTACGGCGCTGACGCCAAGTAAATCGTCGCAGCTGTCTGTCCGAAATGGCGCAAGCAACAGAACACTCTGAAGTTTGCGCCATTTTTTCATCCCCCTTTTCGAGGACCTGAATCATGTTGAAAGGCTACGGGGCCGTCATCCTCGATGGCGCATGGTTGACGCTTCAGCTCGCCTTGTCGTCCATGGCCTTGGCCATTGTTCTGGGTCTGATCGGGGTCGCGTTACGCCTGTCGCCGGTGCGCTGGTTGGCCTGGCTGGGTGACTTGTACTCCACGGTGATCCGCGGGATCCCCGACCTGGTGCTGATCCTGTTGATTTTCTACGGCGGTCAGGACCTGCTCAACCGCGTCGCGCCGATGCTTGGCTACGACGACTATATCGATTTGAACCCCTTGGCCGCCGGTATCGGCACCCTGGGTTTCATCTTTGGCGCCTACCTGTCGGAAACCTTCCGCGGCGCCTTCATGGCCATTCCCAAGGGCCAGGCCGAAGCGGGCCTGGCGTATGGCATGAGCGGTTTCCAGGTGTTTTTCCGGGTGATGGTGCCGCAGATGATTCGGCTGGCGATCCCTGGTTTCACCAACAACTGGCTGGTACTGACCAAGGCCACCGCGCTGATTTCGGTGGTGGGCCTGCAAGACATGATGTTCAAGGCCAAGCAGGCGGCAGACGCCACCCGCGAGCCTTTTACCTTCTTCCTCGCAGTGGCGGCGATGTACCTGGTGATCACCAGCGTATCGTTGCTGGCCTTGCGTCATCTTGAGAAGCGCTACTCGGTAGGCGTAAGGGCGGCTGATCTATGATCTTCGACTACAACGTCATCTGGGAGTCCATGCCGCTGTACCTTGACGGCCTGCTGACCACCCTGAAACTGCTCGCCATCTCGCTGTTCTTCGGCCTGCTCGCCGCCTTGCCCCTGGGCTTGATGCGTGTGTCCAAGCAGCCGATCGTCAATGGCGCGGCATGGCTCTACACCTACGTGATCCGCGGCACGCCGATGCTGGTGCAGCTGTTTTTGATCTACTACGGCCTGGCGCAGTTCGAAGCGGTGCGTGAAAGCTTCCTGTGGCCGCTGCTGTCCAGCGCCACGTTCTGTGCGTGCCTGGCCTTTGCGATCAACACCAGCGCCTACACCGCCGAGATCATCGCCGGCAGCCTCAAGGCCACGCCCAATGGCGAGATCGAAGCGGCCAAGGCCATGGGCATGTCGCGTTACAAGCTGTACCGCCGCATCCTGCTGCCGTCGGCCCTGCGCCGCGCACTGCCGCAATACAGCAACGAAGTGATCATGATGCTGCAGACCACCAGCCTGGCCTCCATCGTTACCCTGATCGACATCACCGGTGCGGCGCGCACGGTGAATGCGCAGTTCTATCTGCCGTTCGAGGCCTACATCACCGCCGGTGCGTTTTACCTGTGCCTGACCTTTATCCTGGTGCGCCTGTTCAAGTTGGCCGAGCGCCGCTGGCTGAGCTACCTGGCTCCACGGAAGCATTGAGATGGAACGTATCGATCACCTGTTGCCCTGGGGTCACCTGGGCTGCGAACGCCAGCTGAGTGTGTTTCGCTTTGGCAGCGGCGAGCGCAAGGCCTATATCCAGGCCAGCCTGCATGCCGATGAACTGCCCGGCATGCGCGCCGCCTGGGAACTGAAAAAACGCCTCACCGAGCTGGAACAGCAGGGCGCGCTCAACGGCGTGATCGAGCTGGTGCCGGTGGCTAACCCGATGGGCTTGGGCCAGTTGCTGCAAGGCAGCCACCAGGGGCGTTTCGAGGTGGGCAGCGGCAAGAATTTCAACCGCGATTTCGTCGAGTTGAGCGAACCGGTCGCGGCGCTGCTGGACGGCAAGCTGGGCGATGATGCCCACGCCAATGTGCGCATGATTCGCCAGGCCATGAGCGATGCGCTCAACGCGCTGCCCGCGCCGAGCAGCCAGTTGCAAGGTATGCAACGCATCCTGCTGAGCCACGCCTGCACCGCCGACGTGGTGCTTGACCTGCACTGCGACGCCGAAGCCGCGCTGCACATGTACGCATTGCCTCAGCACTGGCCGCAATGGCGTTCGCTGTCGGCGCATTTGAATGTGAAGGTCGGCCTGCTGGCGGAAGACTCCGGCGGCAGTTCGTTTGATGAAGCGTGCTCGCTGCCGTGGTTGCGGCTGTCGCGCAGGTTCCCCGAAGCGCAAATCCCGCTGGCGTGCCTGGCCACGACCCTCGAGTTGGGCGGCCAGGCCGACACCGGCCGCGATGAAGCGATCTTCCACGCCGAAGGCATCCTCGCGTTCCTCGCCGAGCAGGGCCTGATCAAGGGCGAATGGCCGGCGCCGCGGTTTGAGCCGTGCGAAGGCCTGCCGTTCGAAGGCACCGAGTTACTGTTCGCGCCTCACGCCGGGGTGATCAGCTACCTGCGTAAAGCCGGCGACTGGGTTGAGAAGGGCGAAGCGATTTTTGAAGTGATTGACCCCCTGGAAGACCGCGTGAGCATTCTGTGCGCGGGCACCTCGGGGGTGTTGTTTGCCGTTGAACGGCTACGTTATGCCCAAGCGGGTTTTTGGCTGGCCAAGGTGGCGGGGCGCGACGCGCTGCGACACGGGCGCTTGCTCAACGACTGACCACCTGTTTTTGTGAGAACCGACCGCATGTACAAGCTTGAAGTCCAAGACCTGCATAAACGCTATGGCAGTCATGAAGTGCTCAAAGGCGTGTCCCTGGCCGCCGCGGCCGGTGATGTGATCAGCATCATCGGTTCCAGCGGTTCGGGCAAAAGTACCTTTTTGCGCTGCATCAACCTGCTGGAACAACCCCACGCCGGCAAGATTCTGCTCAACAACGAAGAGCTGAAACTGGTCGCCAACAAAGACGGCGCGCTGAAGGCCGCCGATCCTAAACAGCTGCAGCGCATGCGCTCGCGCCTGTCCATGGTGTTCCAGCATTTCAACCTGTGGTCGCACATGACCGCGTTGGAAAACGTGATGGAAGCCCCCGTGCACGTGCTGGGCGTTTCGAAGAAAGAAGCCCGCGAAAAGGCCGAGCACTACCTGGCCAAGGTCGGCGTGGGCCATCGTAAGGATGCGTTCCCCGGCCACATGTCCGGCGGCGAGCAACAGCGCGTGGCGATCGCCCGTGCCCTGGCGATGGAACCGGAGGTGATGCTGTTCGATGAACCCACCTCGGCGCTCGACCCGGAACTGGTCGGTGAGGTGCTCAAGGTGATGCAGGACCTGGCCCAGGAAGGCCGCACCATGGTGGTGGTGACCCACGAAATGGGCTTTGCCCGTGAAGTGTCCAACCAGTTGGTGTTCCTGCACAAAGGCATTGTTGAAGAGCGCGGCAACCCGAGGGAAGTGCTGGTCAATCCCCAATCCGAGCGGTTGCAGCAGTTCCTCTCCGGCAGCTTGAAATAGCCCTTTCCTGTTGGCGCTGCTTTATGTGGGAGGGGGCAGGCTCCCCTCCCACATTTGGATCTTCATCGTTTTTGAGATTTGTGCTGGTTTACCGGCTAGCATTGGCCTTTGTCTTCATTACCGTTACTCGCTTCGGATAGCCCTCCATGACCGCCCATAAAATTGGTTTCCTGATTTGGCCCAGCACAAAAGCACTCACGCTTGCGCTGGCTGAGGAGGCCTTGCGCGTTGCTCAGCGGGTGCATCCGGAGGTGATCTACGAGTTGTCGTTTTTGCTCGCCGAGCCGGCCACCGATGGCGCCTGGCAACTGCCGGGCGAGCCTTGGGCCGGCAAGCTGGAAGGGTTCCAGAAGCTGTTCCTGCTGGCGGACGAACCGCCGACCGTGATCGCCTCGCAACTGAGCTCTGCCCTCAAGCAACTGGTGCGCGCCGGTTGTGTGATCGGCGGTTTGTCGGCGGGTGTGTACCCACTGGCCCAGCTCGGTCTGCTCGATGGCTACCGCGCCGCCGTGCACTGGCGTTGGCAGGACGATTTTGCCGAGCGCTTCCCCAAGGTCATCGCCACCAGCCACCTGTTCGACTGGGACCGTGATCGTTTGACCGCCTGTGGTGGCATGTCGGTGCTCGACCTGCTGCTGGCGGTACTCGCGCGTGATCACGGCGCCGAACTGGCCGGCGCGGTGTCGGAGGAGCTGGTGGTGGAGCGCATCCGCGAAGGCGGCGAGCGCCAGCGTATCCCATTGCAGAACCGCCTGGGTTCCAGCCATCCGAAGCTGACCCAGGCGGTGCTGTTGATGGAGGCGAATATCGAAGAGCCGCTGACCACCGACGAAATTGCCCAGCACGTGTGCGTGTCGCGACGACAGCTTGAAAGGATCTTCAAGCAGTACCTCAACCGCGTCCCCAGCCAGTACTACCTGGAACTGCGCCTGAACAAGGCGCGCCAGATGCTCATGCAAACCAGCAAGTCGATCATCCAGATCGGTTTGTCATGCGGCTTTTCCTCGGGGCCGCACTTTTCCAGCGCCTACCGCAACTTCTTCGGCGCCACCCCGCGTGAAGACCGCAACCAGCGGCGCAGCAGCAGCCCGTTTGAATTGTCTTCGGTGCCGTCCGAGCGCGGCTGAGGATGCGCGTGCGTGCGTTGCTGTCGCGATAGCGCAAAATTCCTACGGTGCTGCCGCAAATCCCTGTCATCCGTTTAAACTGCGCCATTGCGATGCTATATGTCGCATTGGCGTAAACCCGTGTAAAACCTGGGTTTGCGCTATAAGAAGTTGTCGCTTGGCGGCAAGGCCGCGCTGAAAACTGTCCTTACAATCCCTGCATCGCCCGCCAGTTCCAGGCAGGCGTTCCTCTTCAGGAGACTCCGATGTCCGTTGAGCAAGCCCCGGTGCAACGTGCCGATTTCGACCAGGTCATGGTTCCCAACTACGCCCCTGCCGCGTTCATTCCTGTGCGTGGCGCAGGGTCCCGCGTGTGGGACCAGGCGGGTCGCGAGCTGATCGACTTTGCCGGCGGCATCGCGGTCAACGTGCTGGGCCACGCCCACCCGGCGCTGGTCGGTGCACTGACCGAACAGGCCAACAAGCTCTGGCACGTCTCCAACGTCTTCACCAATGAGCCGGCCCTGCGCCTGGCCCATAAGCTGATCGACGCCACCTTTGCCGAGCGCGTGTTCTTCTGCAACTCCGGCGCCGAGGCCAACGAGGCCGCGTTCAAGCTGGCCCGTCGCGTGGCGTTCGACCGTTTCGGCACTGAAAAGTACGAGATCATCGCTGCACTGAACAGCTTCCACGGCCGCACCCTGTTCACCGTCAACGTCGGTGGCCAGTCCAAGTATTCCGACGGTTTCGGCCCGAAAATTACCGGTATTACCCACGTGCCGTATAACGATCTGGCTGCGCTCAAAGCCGCCGTGTCGGACAAGACCTGCGCGGTCGTGCTGGAGCCGATCCAGGGCGAGGGCGGTGTCCTGCCGGCCGAACTGGCCTACCTGCAAGGTGCCCGCGAGCTGTGCGACGCCAACGACGCGCTGCTGGTATTCGACGAAGTGCAGACCGGCATGGGCCGCAGCGGCCATCTGTTTGCCTACCAGCATTACGGCGTGACGCCGGACATCCTCACCAGCGCCAAGAGCCTGGGCGGTGGTTTTCCGATCGCCGCGATGCTGACGACCGAAGCGTTGGCCAAGCACCTGGTGGTGGGCACCCACGGCACCACCTACGGCGGCAACCCGCTGGCGTGCGCGGTGGCTGAAGCCGTGATCGATGTGATCAACACCCCCGAAGTGCTGGCCGGTGTGAAAGCCAAGCACGACCAGTTCAAGGCGCGCCTGGAACAGATCGGCAAACAGTACGGCATCTTCACCGAAGTGCGTGGCATGGGCCTGTTGATCGGCTGCGTGCTGAGCGATGCGTTCAAAGGCAAGGCCAAGGACGTGTTCAACGCGGCCGAAAAAGAAAACCTGATGATCCTGCAAGCCGGCCCGGACGTGGTGCGTTTCGCGCCGAGCCTGGTGGTGGAAGACGCGGACATCAACGAAGGCCTGGATCGTTTTGAGCGGGCTGTAAAAACACTGACGCAAGCATGATGGACCGTTCGATGCCCGAGCGATTGAGCATCGAACCCGAATTTTTGTGCCGGGCCCGTCAGTTGGAGCGGTGAAGATCCAAATGTGGGAGGGGCGGTGCGACGATTCGACTTGCTCCCTCCCACACTGGACCTCACTGGTTTGTGGATTGTGCCTGGTATTTTTTCCTATGAGTTTTTCGAGTTAAGGAGTGACACCATGCTGGTGATGCGCCCCGCGCAAATGGCTGATCTGGGCGAGGTACAGCGTCTGGCTGCAGACAGCCCGATTGGTGTCACCTCCTTGCCGGACGATGTGGAACGCCTGAGCGACAAGATCGCCGCCAGCGAAGCGTCCTTTGCGGCCGAGGTGAGTTTCAACGGTGAAGAAAGCTATTTCTTCGTGCTCGAAGACACCGAGACCGGCAAGTTGGCGGGCTGCTCGGCCATCGTCGCCTCGGCCGGTTATTCGGAGCCGTTCTACAGCTTTCGTAACGAAACGTTCGTGCACGCCTCCCGCGAGCTGAAGATCCATAACAAGATCCACGTGCTTTCCCAATGCCACGACCTCACCGGTAACAGCCTGCTCACCAGTTTCTACGTGGTGCCCGAGCTGGTCGGTTCGCCGTGGTCGGAACTCAACTCCCGTGGCCGCCTGTTGTTCGTCGCCAGCCACCCCGAGCGCTTTGCCGACTCGGTAGTGACCGAGATCGTCGGCTACAGCGACGAGAACGGTGATTCGCCGTTCTGGGACGCCATCGGCCGCAACTTCTTCGACCTCAACTACGCCGCCGCCGAGCGCCTGTGCGGGCTGAAAAGCCGCACCTTCCTCGCCGAACTGATGCCGCATTACCCGATCTACGTGCCGTTGCTGCCGGACGAAGCCCAGGAAGCCATGGGCCAGGTGCACCCGCGTGCGCAGATCACCTTCGACATCCTGATGCGCGAAGGCTTCGAGACCGACCATTACATCGACATTTTCGACGGTGGCCCGACGCTGCATGCGCGCGTCTCGGGCATTCGCTCGATCGCTCAGAGCCGCGTGGTGCCGGTGAAGATCGGCGAGATGGTCAAGGGGGGCGGCCGCCAGTACCTGGTGAGCAATGCGCAGTTGCAGGATTACCGCGCGGTGATGCTGGAACTGGACTACGCGCCCGGCAAGCCCGTGACACTGGACTTGGCGGCAGCCGAAGCCTTGGGTGTTGGCGAAGGCGCCAGTGTGCGTCTGGTTGCGGTTTAAAAAGAGAGTTTCGCGGGTGGCTGACAACAGCGGCCCGTTCGAGGAGATAGCATGATCGTTCGTCCCGTACGCAGCAGCGATTTACCGGCCCTGATTGATCTGGCGCGCAGCACCGGCACCGGCCTGACCACCTTGCCGGCCAACGAAGAGCGCCTGACCCACCGCGTGGGCTGGGCCGAAAAAACCTTCCGCGGCGAAGCCGGGCGCGGGGATGCCGACTATCTGTTCGTGCTGGAAAACGACGAAGGCCGCGTGGTGGGTATTTCCGCCATCGCAGGTGCCGTGGGCCTGCGCGAGCCCTGGTACAACTTCCGGGTGGGCCTGACGGTCAGCGCCTCCCAGGAGCTGAATATCTATCGCGAGATTCCGACGCTGTTCCTGGCCAACGACCTCACCGGCAATTCCGAGTTGTGCTCGTTGTTCCTGCATGCCGATTACCGCAACGGCCTCAACGGCCGCATGCTGGCCAAGGCGCGCCTGTTGTTTATCGCGGAGTTCCCGCAACTGTTCGGCAACAAGATCATCGCCGAGATGCGCGGCGTGTCCAACGAGGCCGGGCGTTCGCCGTTCTGGGAAAGCCTGGGCCGGCACTTTTTCAAGATGGAGTTCAGCCAGGCCGACTACCTCACCGGCGTCGGCAACAAGGCGTTCATTGCCGAGCTGATGCCGAAGTTTCCGTTGTACAGCTGCTTCCTGTCCGAGGATGCGCGCAACGTGATCGGCAAGGTGCATCCGGACACCGAACCGGCGCTGAGCATGCTCAAGAGCGAAGGCTTCAGCTATCAGGGCTATGTCGACATCTTCGACGCCGGCCCGGCGGTGGAATGTGAAACCGCCAAGATCCGCGCGGTGCGCGACAGCCAGTCGTTGGTGTTGGCCATCGGCACGCCCGGGGACGACACCACGCCGTTCCTGATCCATAACCGCAAGCGCGAAGACTGCCGTATCACCGCCGCGCCGGCCCGCCTGGCCGCGGGCACCCTGGTGGTTGATCCACAGACCGCCAAGCGCCTGCAACTGGTGGTGGGTGATCAAGTGCGCGCCGTACCGTTGTCCGCTGCTCGGGAGTCGAAATAATGAATTCGCTGTATATCGCAGGAAGCTGGCTGGCCGGCCAGGGTGAGTTGTTTGAATCACGCAACCCAGTGACCCAACAAGTGCTGTGGGCCGGCAATGGCGCCAGCGCCGAGCAGGTCGAGTCTGCCGTGCAGGCGGCGCGCCAGGCGTTTCCGGCATGGGCGCGGCGCTCGCTGGAAGAGCGCATCAGCGTGCTGGAGGCCTTCGCCAACACCCTTAAAAGTCGCGCCGATGAAATCGCCCGCTGCATCGGCGAGGAAACCGGTAAACCGCTGTGGGAGTCGGCCACCGAAGTCACCAGCATGGCCAACAAGATCGCGATCTCGGTGCAAAGCTACCGCGAGCGCACCGGCGAGAAGAGCGGCCCCCTGGGTGACGCCACCGCCGTATTGCGCCACAAGCCCCACGGCGTGGTGGCGGTGTTCGGTCCTTACAACTTCCCTGGGCACTTGCCCAACGGGCATATCGTCCCGGCCTTGCTGGCGGGTAACACCGTGCTGTTCAAGCCGAGCGAGCTGACCCCCAAGGTCGCCGAACTGACCGTGCAGTGCTGGATCGAAGCCGGTCTGCCGGCGGGCGTGTTGAACCTGCTGCAAGGCGCGCGGGAGACCGGCATCGCCTTGGCGGCCAACCCAGGCATCGACGGTTTGTTCTTCACCGGTTCCAGCCGTACCGGCAATCACCTGCACCAGCAGTTCTCCGGGCGCCCGGACAAGATCCTCGCGCTGGAAATGGGCGGTAACAACCCGCTGGTGGTGGATGAAGTGGCCGACGTGGATGCGGCGGTCTACACCATTATCCAGTCGGCGTTTATCTCGGCCGGCCAGCGTTGCACCTGCGCCCGCCGCCTGCTGGTGCCGCAAGGCGCCTGGGGCGATGCATTGCTGGCGCGCCTGGTGGCGGTCAGCGCCACGATTGAGGTAGGCGCATTCGATCAACAACCGGCGCCGTTCATGGGCTCGGTGATTTCCCTCGGTGCGGCGAAAGCCTTGATGCAAGCCCAGGAATTGATGCTGGCCAACGGCGCCGTGGCGTTGCTGGAAATGACCCAGCCCCAGGATCAGGCCGCCTTGCTGACCCCAGGCATCATCGACGTCACCGGCGTGGCCGAGCGTGAAGACGAGGAACTGTTCGGCCCGCTGCTGCAGGTGATTCGCTACGCTGATTTCGAAGCGGCGATTGCCGAGGCCAACAACACCCAGTATGGGTTGGCTGCCGGTTTGCTGTCGGACTCCGAAGCGCGTTACCAGCAGTTCTGGCTGCAAAGCCGCGCCGGCATCGTCAACTGGAACAAACAACTGACCGGCGCCGCCAGCACCGCGCCGTTCGGTGGGGTCGGGGCCTCGGGCAACCATCGCGCCAGTGCCTACTACGCGGCGGATTATTGCGCGTACCCGGTGGCGTCGCTGGAGACCCCGAGTTTGGTAGTCCCCGCCACGCTAACCCCCGGTATTACGCTGGCCTAAATGTGGGAGGGAGCAAGTCGAATCGTCGCACCGCCCCTCCCACATTGATTTGTGGTGTATTCAAGTAATTTGAAACCTATAAAAACAGATGTTCGTGGAGCCTCGCCGATGAAATCCTATGAAGTCAATTTTGACGGTCTAGTGGGGCCGACCCATAACTACGGCGGTTTGTCCTTCGGCAACGTCGCGTCCCAGAGCAACAGCCAGCAACATTCCAACCCCAGGGAAGCGGCGTTGCAGGGCCTGCAGAAAATGAAGGCCCTGATGGACATGGGCTTTGTGCAAGGCGTGCTCGCTCCTCAGGAACGCCCGGACGTGGCGGCCTTGCGCGGCCTGGGTTTCAGCGGTACCGATGCCCAGGTGATCGAGCAGGCGGCCAGGCAGGCCATGCCGTTATTGGTCGCGAGCTGCTCGGCGTCGAGCATGTGGGTGGCCAACGCCGCCACCGTCAGCCCCAGTGCCGACACGGCTGACGGTCGCGTGCATTTCACGGCCGCCAACCTTAACTGCAAATACCACCGCAGCATCGAACACCCGACCACCAGCCGTGTGCTGGGGGCGATGTTTGCCGATGGCAAGCACTTCGCCCACCACGCCGCATTGCCGGCGGTGGCGCAGTTCGGTGACGAAGGCGCCGCCAACCACACGCGTTTCTGCCGTGAATATGGCGAGGCGGGCGTGGAGTTTTTCGTGTTCGGGCGCAGCGCCTTCGACCCGCGTTACCCCGCGCCGCAGAAATACCCGGCGCGCCAGACCCTCGAAGCCTCCCAGGCCGTTGCGCGCCTGCATGGCCTGAAGGAGGGTGGCGTGGTCTACGCCCAGCAGAACCCGGCCGTGATCGATGCCGGTGTGTTCCACAACGACGTGATCGCGGTGGGCAATGGCGAAGTGCTGTTCTATCACGAGGATGCGTTCCTCAACACCGAACAGATGCTCGCCGAGCTGCACGGCAAATTGGGCGCGCTGGGTGGCAACTTCCAATCGGTGTGCGTGCCTCGTGCCCAGGTCAGCGTCGAGGACGCGGTGCGCTCCTACCTGTTCAACAGCCAGTTGCTGACCCGCCCTGACGGCTCGATGTTGCTGATCGTGCCCGAGGAGTGCCGCGCCAACGAACGCGTGTGGCGCTACTTGCAAGGCCTCACCGCCTCCGGTGGGCTGATCCGCGAAGTGAAGGTGTTCGATCTCAAGCAAAGCATGCAGAACGGCGGTGGCCCGGCATGCCTGCGTTTGCGTGTGGCGCTGAACGAAACCGAGCTGGCGGCGGTGAACCCAGGGGTTATCATGACCGCGCCGTTGTATGACACGCTGACCCAGTGGGTCGACAAGCACTATCGTGACAGCCTGCGCGAAACCGACCTGGCTGACCCGCAATTGCTGCTTGAGTGCCGCACGGCATTGGATGAACTGACGCAAATCCTTAAACTGGGCTCGGTTTATCCGTTCCAGATCAATTAACGCCGCACGGCTGAGACATTTTATTTATGACCGATACCCTGAAACTGATCCTTGAAGACACCGACGGCACCCAGCTGGAAACCTCCTGCACCCGCGTTGCCGTGGTCTGGCAGGGCAAGGAGATCTGGATCCAGCACGACGGCCGTGGGCAACTGCTGATCGGCGTGGACGTGGAAGAAGGCGACGCCGAGTACGCCAACCTGCTGATGCGCCCGCTGGCCACCAACCTGATGAGCCTGCAACTGGAAATGGAACCGGCCGACGTCGAAGGTGATGACGACGATCACGTCCACGGCCCAGGCTGCAACCACTAAGGAAGCTGCGTATGCTCGCCCTCGGCAAACTGCTTGAACTGACCCTCGCCGGTCGCGAACCGGCGCAAAAAATTCAACTGACTGTCGACGGCGTGCAGATGCGCTGGCTCAGCGAGGGCGCGCTCGAAGTGCGCCCGCCGCAGGCTCGGGACAACGGCTGCGACCTGCTGCTGTCGTCCGGCATCCATGGCAACGAAACCGCGCCGATCGAACTGCTCGACCGCCTGTTGCATGGCATCGCCCGCGGGGAGATCAAGCCCCGTACCCGTATTCTGTTTCTGTTCGGTAACCCCGAGGCCATGCGCCGCGGTGAGCGTTACCTCGAACTGGACGTCAACCGGCTGTTCAACGGCCGGCATGAAAGCAACATCGGCCCCGAAGCCATGCGCGCCGCCGAGCTTGAACAGCTGGCGCGCAGCTTTTTCAGCCAGCCGGGTCGCTCGCGCCTGCATTACGACCTGCACACCGCCATTCGTGGTTCGAAGATCGAGCAGTTTGCGCTGTACCCGTGGAAGGACGGGCGCCAGCACTCGCGGCGTGAGCTTGCGCGCCTGCGCGCGGCCGGCATGGAGGCGGTGCTGATGCAGAACAAGGCCTCGATCACCTTCTCGGCCTTTACCTACGAGCAGCTGGACGCCGAGGCCTTCACCCTGGAACTGGGCAAGGCGCGGCCGTTCGGGCAAAACCAGGGGGTGAACGTTTCGCGCCTGGAGCTACGCCTGCAGCAGATCATCGAAGGCACCGAGCCCGAGACTGACAACCTCGACGGCCTGCAACTGTTCGCCGTTGCCCGCGAAGTGATCAAACACAGCGACGCGTTCCTGTTGCACCTGCCGGCAGACGTGGAAAACTTTTCGGAATTGGAAAAAGGTTATTTGCTGGCCGAAGACGTGGCCAAGACGCGCTGGGTGATCGAGGAGGAGGGCGCACGCATCATCTTCCCCAACCCGAAGGTCAAGAACGGCTTGCGCGCGGGGATATTGATCGTGCCGACCACGGATGCCGGATTGGCATAGTTCCTGAGGTCTGGTGAGATCCAAATGTGGGAAGGGGCAAGCCCCTTCCCACATTGGTTTTGCAGTGTTGCTTAGACCGCTACCGCACGCGGCTCGCTGCGACGGATCGCGCGTACCTTGTGCAGGGTGTCGGCGCAGGTGCGCGCCGCTTCCTGGCCCTTGTGCACGAAGTGATCGTGGAAGAACGCATGGTGCTCGCTGCCCGCATGGAAGTGATGTGGGGTCAGCGATACCGAGAACACCGGCACTTCCGTTTCCAGCTGCACCTGCATCAGGCCGCTGACCACCGATTGGGCGACGAACTCGTGACGGTAGATGCCGCCGTCCACCACCAGCGCGGCAGCCACGATACCGGCGTAGCGGCCGGTCTTGGCCAGCAGTTTGGCGTGCAGGGGCATTTCAAAGGCGCCGCCGACTTCGAAGAAGTCGATGTCCGATTCCTGGTAGCCCTGGACGAGCATTTCGGCGAGGAAGCCTTTGCGCGATTGGTCGACAATATCCTTGTGCCAGCAGGCCTGGATAAACGCGACGCGCTCGCCGTGATGGTTTTTGCTTTTGCTGTCGATAGCGGTGGGTTGCATGTTCTGACTCCTGTTTAAGAAAAAAACAGGGCGTTATGAATCGAATGGGATTTAAGGGTACGCGTGCGCAAACAGGCGCGCGGCCCTTAGGTGCCAATCCCGTTCTCTCTTCATCCGGACTATGACCGTCGGCCCCGGGATCACACCGGGTCTGCTGACCTTGTCGTCGTCCTGCGTGAGCAGTTCAAGACGCCAAGCGCTCGCGGGCTATACACATTGCGTGTAATTACCGCCGGTGGGGAATTGCACCCCGCCCTGAGAACGTTGCCACCAGAACCCTGGCGGCGGAGAGTTTTTAACATGGTTTTTCAAAAACTGCACGAGCGCCGTATCGATACCCTATATCGGTTTGTTTGGTTGGTATTCGATTGAATGCATACGGGGCTTGATATTCCGTGGCGTTGCCCGCAGTAATCATCACTACGACAGCATGCCCACCCCCTCAGAGGCCAGTTTGATGACTGTGATAGACCTGCGCAGCGACACCGTGACCCAACCCACCGCCGGCATGCGTGATGCGATGGCCAGTGCCGTCAGCGGCGACGACGTCTACGGTGAAGACCCCAGCGTCAATCTGTTGGAAGCCGAACTGGCCAAGCGCCTGGGGTTTGCGGCGGCGCTGTTCGTGCCCACCGGCACCATGAGCAACCTGCTGGCGTTGATGGCCCACTGCGAGCGCGGCGAGGAATACATCGTCGGTCAGCAGGCCCACACCTACAAATACGAAGGCGGTGGCGCAGCGGTGCTGGGCTCTATCCAGCCACAGCCGCTGGAGGTGCAGGCGGACGGCTCTCTGGACCTGAGTCAAGTGTTGGACGCCATCAAGCCCGACGATTTCCACTTCGCCCGCACCCGCCTGCTGGCCCTGGAAAACACCATGCAGGGCAAGGTGTTGCCGTTGGAGTACCTGGCCAGGGCGCGCGCCTTCACCCGTGAGCACGACCTGGCCCTGCATTTGGATGGCGCGCGCCTCTACAACGCCGCGGTCAAGCTTGGGGTCGACGCGCGGGAGATTGCCCGGCATTTCGATTCGGTGTCGGTGTGCCTGTCCAAGGGCCTCGGTGCGCCGATTGGTTCGGTGCTGTGCGGCTCCACGGCGCTGATCGCCAAGGCTCGCCGGTTGCGCAAGATGGTCGGCGGCGGCATGCGCCAGGCTGGCTCCCTGGCGGCGGCGGGGCTGTATGCCCTGGATCACCAGGTGCGGCGCCTGGCCGACGACCATGCCAACGCCCAGTGGCTGGGGGATGAACTGCGCAAGGCCGGTTACGACGTGGAGCCGGTGCAGACCAATATGGTCTACGTGCAGATCGGCGACCAGGCCCAGGCGTTGAAGGCCTTTGCCGACGAACGCGCGATCAAGTTGAGCGTCGCGCCACGCCTGCGTATGGTCACTCATCTGGATGTCAGCCGGGCGCAGATGGAGCAGGTGCTCAAGGCGTTCGTCGATTTTTCGCGCAAATGAGCCTGCAGACCGTCTAATTGAACTGCTCTATCGCATAAACACGCTGTACCACCGGCAAAGGGCCGATATAATGCGGCCTTTTGCCGTCGCTCCGTCTGATGATGTTGCGCACTGGCCTTTGGCCGCAGCCTCCGTGGAAGAACCTAATGAAAAGCGCAGAAATCCGTGAAGCCTTCCTTCGCTTCTTCGAAGAGCAAGGTCACACCCGTGTCTCCTCCAGCTCCTTGATCCCAGGCAATGACCCCACCCTGCTGTTCACCAACGCGGGGATGAACCAGTTCAAGGACTGCTTCCTGGGCCAGGAAAAGCGCGCTTACACCCGCGCCACCAGCAGCCAGAAGTGCGTACGCGCCGGCGGCAAGAACAGTGACCTGGAAAACGTCGGTTACACCGCTCGCCACCACACATTCTTCGAAATGCTGGGCAACTTCAGCTTCGGTGATTATTTCAAGAAAGACGCGATTACCTTCGCCTGGACCTTCCTGACCGGCGTGTTGAAGCTGCCCAAGGAAAAGCTCTGGGTCACCGTGTACGCCACGGACGACGAAGCCTATGACATCTGGACCCAGCAAATCGGCGTGCCCGTCGAGCGCATGATCCGCATCGGCGACAACAAGGGCGCGCCGTACGCCTCCGATAACTTCTGGACCATGGGCGATACCGGCCCGTGCGGGCCCTGCACCGAGATTTTCTACGATCACGGCGCCGACATCTGGGGCGGCCCACCGGGCTCGCCGGAAGAAGACGGTGACCGTTACATCGAGATCTGGAACAACGTGTTCATGCAGTTCAACCGCACCGCCGACGGCGTGTTGCATCCGTTGCCGGCGCCGTCGGTCGACACCGGCATGGGCCTGGAACGGATCAGTGCGGTGATGCAGCACGTTCACTCCAACTATGAAATCGACCTGTTCACCAACCTGTTGAGCGCCTCGGCGGCGGCCATTGGTTGCGCCAATGAAAGCCAGTCCTCGCTCAAGGTGGTGTCGGACCACATCCGCTCCTGCGGCTTCCTGATCGCCGACGGCGTGCTGCCGTCCAACGAAGGCCGTGGCTATGTGCTGCGCCGCATCATCCGTCGCGCCTGCCGCCACGGCAACAAGCTGGGCGCTACCGGCAGCTTCTTCTACAAGATCGTGGCCGCGCTGGTGGCCGAGATGGGCGATGCCTTCCCGGAACTCAAGCAGCAGCAGGGCAATATCGAGCGCGTGCTCAAGGCTGAGGAGGAACAGTTCTCCAAGACCCTGGAACACGGCCTGAAAATTCTGGAACAGGACCTGGCCGAGCTCAAAGGCACCGTGGTGCCGGGCGACGTGGTGTTCAAGCTCTATGACACCTACGGTTTCCCGATGGACCTGACCGCCGACATCGCCCGTGAGCGCGAGCTGACCATCGATGAGGCCGGTTTCGAGCGGGAAATGGAAGCCCAGCGCGTGCGTGCGCGTTCGGCCAGCTCTTTTGGCCTGGACTACAACACCCTGGTCAAGGTCGACGTGGCCACCGAGTTCACCGGCTACAAGGCGACCGTGGGCTCGGCCAAGATCGTGGCCCTTTATAAAGATGGCAAGTCGGTCGATGTGTTGAACGAAGGTGACGAAGCCGTTGTGGTGCTGAACCAGACCCCGTTCTACGCCGAGTCCGGTGGCCAGGTCGGTGACTGTGGTTTCCTGAGTTCGACGTCCGGTCGTTTTGAAGTGCGCGACACCACCAAGACCGGCGGTGCGTTCCTGCATCACGGTGTGCTGGTGCTGGGCAACCTGACCATTGGTGCGCCGGTCGACACCCAGGTCGATGCCGACGTACGCCACGCCACTGCGCTGAACCACTCGGCGACGCACTTGCTGCACGCCGCGCTGCGCCAGGTATTGGGCGACCACGTTCAGCAGAAAGGTTCGTTGGTCGACAGCCAGCGCCTGCGTTTCGACTTCAGCCACTTTGAAGCGATCCCGCCCGCGCAGATCAAGGCCCTGGAAGATATCGTCAACGCCGAGATTCGCAAGAACACCGCCGTGCAAACCGAAGAGACCGACATCGAGACCGCCAAGGCCAAGGGCGCCATGGCGCTGTTTGGCGAGAAGTACGGCGACAGCGTGCGCGTACTGAGCATGGGCGGCGATTTCTCGGTAGAACTGTGCGGCGGTATCCACGCCAACCGTACCGGCGACATCGCCTTGCTGAAAATCATCAGCGAAAGCGGCGTGGCGTCGGGTGTGCGTCGTATTGAAGCGGTCACCGGCGCTGCGGCGCTGGCGTACCTCAATGCGGCCGAAGAGCAACTCAAGGAAGCGGCCAGCCTGGTCAAGGGCAGCCGTGACAACCTGATCGACAAGCTGTCCGCTGTGCTGGAGCGCAACCGTGCGCTGGAGAAACAGCTGGAGCAACTGCAGGCCAAGGCCGCCAGCGCGGCGGGCGACGACCTGTCGGCTTCGGCGGTGGACGTCAAGGATGTGAAAGTCCTGGCGGCACGCCTGGACGGTCAGGATGGCAAGGCGTTGTTGGCCCTGGTCGATCAGTTGAAGAACAAGCTCGGCCGCGCAGTGATCCTGCTCGGCAGTGTCCATGAGGATAAGGTCGTGCTGGTTGCCGGTGTAACCAAAGACCTGACTGGCCAACTCAAGGCCGGTGATTTGATGAAGCAAGCCGCTGCGGCAGTGGGCGGGAAGGGCGGTGGTCGTCCGGACATGGCGCAAGGCGGTGGTGTGGACGCCGGTGCCCTGGATGCGGCCCTGGCCCTGACCGTGCCGTTTGTCGAGGCAGGTATTTAAGGCACTGTTAACCGGCCCGTGATTCAGTCGCGGGCTGTTCAGTGTGGGTTGATTGGATATTAGGCGCCCCTTTACGGGCTGAGGCGGCTTGGAAATGGCTTTGATCGTACAGAAATTTGGAGGCACCTCGGTCGGCTCTGTCGAAAGAATCGAGCAGGTGGCCGACAAGGTTAAGAAATTCCGCGATGCCGGCGATGACCTGGTCGTGGTGCTGTCGGCCATGAGCGGCGAGACCAATCGCCTGATCGATCTGGCCAAGGCCATCAGCGGCGACCAGCAACCGCTGCCGCGTGAGCTGGATGTGATCGTGTCCACCGGCGAGCAAGTGACCATCGCGTTGCTGGCCATGGCGTTGAACAAGCGTGGCGTGCCGGCCGTGTCGTATACCGGCAGCCAGGTGCGCATCCTCACCGACAGCGCACATACCAAGGCGCGCATCCTGCAGATCGACGATCAGAAAATTCGCACTGATCTGCAAGCCGGTCGCGTGGTAGTTGTAGCGGGTTTCCAGGGTGTGGACGAGCAGGGCAACATCACCACCCTCGGGCGTGGCGGTTCGGACACCACCGGCGTGGCCCTGGCGGCAGCGCTCAAGGCTGACGAATGCCAGATCTATACCGATGTGGACGGCGTCTACACCACCGATCCTCGCGTCGTGCCCGTGGCCCAGCGCCTGGACAAGATTACCTTTGAAGAGATGCTGGAAATGGCCAGCCTCGGTTCCAAGGTATTGCAGATTCGTGCGGTGGAGTTCGCCGGCAAGTACAACGTTCCGCTGCGCGTATTGCACAGCTTCAAAGAGGGGCCGGGCACCCTCATTACTATTGATGAAGAGGAATCCATGGAACAGCCGATCATTTCCGGCATCGCTTTCAACCGCGATGAAGCCAAGCTGACTATCCGTGGCGTGCCAGACACCCCGGGCGTCGCGTTCAAGATTCTGGGCCCTGTCAGCGATGCGAATGTCGAAGTCGACATGATCGTGCAGAACGTCTCGCACGATAACACCACCGACTTCACCTTCACCGTGCACCGCAACGAATACGATGCGGCGTTGAAAATCCTGCAGAACACCGCGAGCGAGATTGGCGCCCGTGAAGTGATCGGCGATACCAAGATAGCCAAGGTCTCGATCGTGGGTGTGGGTATGCGTTCCCATGCCGGCGTTGCCAGCCGTATGTTTGGAGCTCTGGCCAAGGAAAGTATCAACATCCAGATGATCTCCACCTCGGAAATCAAAGTCTCGGTGGTGATCGAAGAAAAGTACCTGGAGCTGGCTGTACGCGCGCTGCACACCGCTTTTGAGCTGGACGCTCCGGCCCGACAGGGCGAGTGACGTAATGCCAGGAAGGCGCGGTCTACCGCGCCTTTGCTTTTTTTGTAGGGCGCATGGTCTTTTACGTGCGCTCGACAATACTTAGGGGGTTAGGACGGTGACCATCCGGTCGCGGGTCGAACGCCTTTTTTTGCAGACTGTTGTTCCTGAATGAAATGCGTGAGGAGAAAGGTATGCTGATTCTGACTCGTCGGTGCGCAGAAAGCCTGATTATCGGTGATGGCGAAATCACCGTGACCGTGCTCGGCGTCAAAGGCAATCAAGTACGTATCGGGGTTAACGCTCCGAAAGAGGTAGCGGTCCATCGCGAGGAAATCTACCTGCGGATCAAGAAAGAGAAGGACGAAGAACCAAGCCTTTAATTTTTATCGTTTTTTATGTTTGCAAACGGGGATGAACGTGGTTAATATACGCCCCGTGTTGCGGAGAGCTGGCCGAGTGGCCGAAGGCGCTCCCCTGCTAAGGGAGTACACCTCAAAAGGGTGTCGGGGGTTCGAATCCCCCGTTCTCCGCCATTATTTGCTTAGTACGTTGCAATCTGGTTTTTTCGTTAAGTGGTTGAAATTAAACGAAAAAATAGCTTTACATAGAGATTGAACGGCCTATAATGCGCGGCAACAAATGCACTCGTAGCTCAGCTGGATAGAGTACTCGGCTACGAACCGAGCGGTCACAGGTTCGAATCCTGTCGAGTGCACCATTTAAGAGTTGGTTGCAGCAATGCAGTTAGCTTGGCTTCAACCAGTTGTGATCTGGTCTAAAAACACACTCTGCACTCGTAGCTCAGCTGGATAGAGTACTCGGCTACGAACCGAGCGGTCACAGGTTCGAATCCTGTCGAGTGCACC